>CAYJHL010000005.1:0-28273 GCA_964369585.1 uncultured Treponemataceae bacterium
CATATTTGGCTGTAAGTGGAAGTAAAGAAAACTATCCTGTAACTGCCCTTGTTGTTCGTAGCTCTTTTGCAAAAGAAAACAAAAAGCTATTAGCTGAGTTTTTAAAAAATGTTGCCATGTCAATTGACTGGGTAAATGCACATCCAAGTGAAGCGGGCAGTTTAGTCGAAAAGCATGCTCTTGGTCTAAAGGCTCCGATAGTTACAGCTTCTATTCCAACATCATCTTTACAATGGACATCTGCAATAGAAGCAAAAGACAGTGTTGAAGATTTATTGGAATTGTTTTTAGAATTAGCACCGACTTCAATTGGCGGAACATTACCGGACAGTGGGTTTTATTTTAATTAAATAGAAGGAACCACAGATTACACAGATTTATGGGATTATAGTGCTTGTGACAGCAAGGGCTTTATCTTCCCATTGTGTATTTAAAAATTTTTAATTTTTAACAATAAATTATACTGTAGTATAAAATAAAAATCTGCGTAATCTGTGGATAAAAAAAAGAAGGATAGGTTTTACTATGCAAATAAAAAACACACTAACGTCTATTCTTTTCTCGTTTTTATTACCTCTTTCAGTAATTCTTGTTCTTTGGATTTTTCAAAGTACAAGTATAAACTCCCCACTTATTTTACCAAGTCCCAGTGCTGTTTTCACTAGTCTTTTTTCACTTTTTAACACAAGTGAGTTTTATCAGAATGTACTTGCAACAACTATTCGTACATTGTACTCATTTATTATTTCACTTGTACTTTCTGTATTATTGGGTTCAATTACAGGTTTTTCAAAAAAATCAGAGCAGTTTTTATCTTTTCCAATGAGCATTATAAAAACAGCACCTGTTGTATCATTTATTCTTTTGGCAATTTTTTGGTTTTCTACAAATATGGTAAACGTTTTTATTGGTGTATTAATGACGCTCCCTGTAATGACAGGCGCAATTGCTAGTGGAATAAAAAACATCGACAAAAAGCTCATCGATATGGCAACAGTGTATCAATTTACAAAAAAGCAAAAAATCTTACATATTTATAAACCTAGCATTATGCCCTACTTTTTTTCAGGTTGTATTACTGCTTTTTCTCTTTCTTGGAAAGTTGTTGTAGCAAGCGAAGTATTAAGCCTTCCCAAAAAAGGCATTGGAACAGCCTTACAAATGAGTAAGATGCATATAGAAACAGCTGATGTTTTTGCCTACACAATTGCAACAATTATTCTAAGCTTTTTATTTGAAAAACTACTTTCAGTTTTATTACATACAAGAATGCATGGCAAAGGAAGGGCGGTATGAATATAGCCGTTAAAAATATTTCGCTTACGCGCGGAACAAAACATATTTTTGAGAATTTCTCACTCACCTTTGAAGCACATAAAACAACGGCACTCATCGCTCCATCGGGCGCAGGAAAAACAACACTGTTAGATATTTTATGTAAAAGACTGGGCATTGAAAACGGTAGCGTTGAAGTAGGCGATACTCCAATATCGTATATTTTTCAAGAAGATCGCTTGCTTCCGTGGCATACCGTTCAAAAAAATGTACTATTGCCGCTTGAAAACATTCCTATTGCAGAAAAAGAAAAAATCGAAAGGCTTAATAAATATATAAAACTCTGCGGAATACAAGATAAAATTAATGATAAGCCAAACGAGCTTTCAGGTGGAGAGCGTCAAAGGGTTTCTATTGCAAGAGCCTTTACCTACCCTTCTAAACTATTACTCATGGATGAAGCATTTCAATCGCTCGACCTACACATAAAGTTTCAACTTTTAGAACTATTTGAAAACCTTATCGTGTCAGAAAAGCGCACATCAATTCTTGTAACCCACGATATTAGAGAAGCCTTATGCCTTGCAGACAGAATTGTTGTATTAAAAGGAAGCCCTTTAAAAATAGAACTTGATACTCCATTACAGCATAGCAAAGACTCAAGCATTTCAACTCGATACATTCACCTATCAAAAGAAAATATAGAATTACAAGAAAAAATATTGGGTATATTGTCAAACACTAGCATGTCATTCTGATTTTTACCTAATATCTCCACCCGTGAAGAATCTTGTAGCAAAAAGATCCCTCGACAAAGTTTATCCTGAGCGAAGCCGAAGGACCTCGGATGACACGTAGGTGTAATCTGTGGATTTAAAATATTTCTACTTGAAAATTATCTTTATTCACAGTACAATACACACATAAGGAAACATACAATTGGATACTTTTGATTTTGGCATGGCTGAACAAGCTGCCTCAAATACATATACAGTAACTCAGCTCACTAATCGCATAAAAGATTTACTCGAAAGCAAATTTTTTAATGTTGAACTTGAAGGAGAAATATCAAATTACAGGCCTTCAAGTTCAGGACATGTATATTTTGTAATAAAAGACGAAACATCTTCCATTTCCGCTGCTCTTTTTAAGGGAAAATCTCGATACCTTACTTTTAATCCAAAAGATGGAATGAAAGTACGTGTTAAAGGAAATATTTCTGTTTATGGCGCACGCGGAACGTATCAAATTATTGTAGACAAAATGGAAGAACTTGGAACAGGTGATATATTAAAAATACTTGAAGAGCGAAAGCGCATGTTTGCATCTGAAGGTCTTTTTGACTCAGATAGAAAAAGACGTATACCGTACTTTTCACCTCGTGTTGCTGTAGTGACAAGTCCAACTGGCGCTGCAATTAGAGACATACTGCAAATTATCAGAAGACGTAACCCAAAGGTTTCTGTTACAGTTCTCCCTTGCGCCGTTCAAGGGCTAGATGCAGGTTTACAAATTGCAAAACAAATAGATAGAGCTAATATGTTTAAACTAGCAGACGTATTGATTGTTGGTCGTGGTGGTGGTTCGCTAGAAGATTTGTTACCCTTTTCTGATGAAGTAGTTGTAAGAGCTATTGCAAACTCTACAATACCAGTAATTTCTGCTGTAGGACATGAAATAGACTGGGCATTAAGCGATTTTGTAGCCGATCTCAGAGCCCCTACCCCATCTGCAGCAGCAGAGCTAGCAGCTCCGCTATTACAGGAAATGTATGAACGACTCGACTTCTCACTTGCTGTGCGTTTTATTAAAGAGAAGGTTGAGCGTTTAAGAATCCTTACGCGTTCTTTTTCACCTGAAAACTTTGAACTACGCTTTAGAACTATCGAACAGCCATTACTACAGCGCTTTGATGATGCTAAAGAAGATTTACTTATGTCGATGGAAAATCGAATTGTTGATTTTCGCCATAGGTTAAAATATGCTCATCAAATATTAGAAGAAGCAAATCCACATAAAATACTAGAACGTGGCTATTCAGTTGTTAGAGAACATGAAAGCAAAAAAGTAATACGAAGCTCAAAAGAAACAATCAAGGGGCAAAATCTTGAAGTTATTTCTTTTGATGGAACATATACAACTATAGTTAATTGATACGGGCACTAATATGCCGCGATTGGAGACAAAAATGAAGAATTTTGCGTAAAAAACAGCTTCCGTGCTATTTTTTACTATCGAGTTTTGCGTTCTGAAGGTAAAAGGTAAGCCCAAAACTCGTGTACTTTAACATAGGCGACATCCATGTCGCGATTGGAGAAAACTATGAAGAATTTTGAAGAAAATTTAAGCAAGCTAGAGGCGCTTGGAAATGATATTAAAAGTAATGATATCAAGTTAGAAGAAGCTTTAAAAATATTTGAAGAAGGCATAAAACTTGCTAAGGGCATGGAAAAAGAACTTGACAAAATAGAAGGGAAAATTCAAATATTAATGAACCAGCCAAGTATGCCAGAAGACAAAGTTGAACTTGACTTATTTTCGGGAACAGACGAATAAGGAAACAGCTTTTGTATACTGCAGAATCTAAAATTAATCAAAAACCTCGAAAAGTTAAAGCTCTTCCGCCTGAAGTGGCTAGAAAAATTGCAGCTGGGGAAGTTATAGATAGGCCTAATGCAGTTTTACGCGAATTTATGGATAACGCAATTGACGCGCATTCTGATAGAATTATTGTTGAAATAGAAGGCGGCGGGATTGATTCAATTCGAGTTGTCGATAACGGTTGGGGAATGAGCAAAGAAGACTTACAAGTCTGCGCGCGCCCCCATGTAACGAGTAAAATAGAAAACGAAGCAGACCTCGAAAACCTTTACACTCTTGGTTTTAGAGGTGAAGCACTTGCATCAATTGCTGCGGTAAGCAGATTACACATTACGAGCGCGCGCGATAATAATGCATGGAAACTTGAATCATTTTTAGAACAAGAACACACAATCTCTCCTGCAAGCCTCTATGAGGGAACCATAGCACAAAGTAAAGCATTGTTTGAAAATTTCCCTGCTAGACGTCAATTCTTAAAACGTCCTCAATCTGAAGGTAGTCTTTGCAAACAAATATTTATAGAAAAAGCCCTGCCTTTTACAAATATTGCATTTAGACTCTCAATGGATAATGCTATACGTTTTGACTTACCCAAAAACCAAAGTTTACCAGAACGCTTTACGAGTGTACTAAACATAAAAGAGCGCTCACAGCTTTTTTATGAAATAAAAGATAGTTCTGACCTATGGAATATTCGTGTAGTACTTGGTGAACCTTCTATGTACAGAAATGACAGAAAACAAATGTATATTTTTGTAAACAACAGACGCGTTCAAGAGTATGCATTTTTACAAGCTATAGATTATGGGGCAGAGGGATTTTTTCCTAATGGCACCCACCCTATTGCAGCACTTTTTATAGATATTAACCCAAGCCTTGTAGACTTCAATATTCACCCAGCAAAAAAAGAAGTGCGTTTTAAAGACATTTCAAGCGTGCATAGAGCAGTAAGTTCTCTCGTGCGAAACTTTTATAAAGCGTTCTCTGTTAGAGGAATGATGAATGAGTCAATGGATGAACAAAAACTTGGAAACCTGCAAGCAGAATTTACATACCCTAAAGAGAATCCTTATAATGACTTTCGACAGGGCAATGAAATGCAAAACAATTACACTCCCCCTACGCCAAGTTATCCAAAACAGTTAACTCAAAATTATTCTAGTTATGAAAAGGTATACCCTACTTTTAAACCTACAAGCTTTTCTCATAAATATGAAAATACTGAATTTAATAATAATGATGCTATTTATACCAGTAGGGACCAAGATACAGAAGAAAAAAAAGATTTTCGATACATTGGTACTGCTTTGGATGTATTTTTAATTGTTGAAAAAAATGATGAACTATATATGGTAGACCAACATGCGGGTCATGAAAGAGTTCTCTATGAAAGTTTCATGAACTCTTCTGGCCAAAAGCAAGGATTGTTAATCCCACTAGTTATTGAAACTATGAGTAGCGACGAAGATGCATACCTTGAAAAGCTCAAAGAACCACTTGATAAAGCAGGATTTACTATTGAAAACTGTTTAGAAGGTCGCTGGGAAGTTAGTGCCGTTCCAATAAAATGGCAAGGAACTGAAAGAGATTTGCAGGCAGACTTATTAGAAAAACGTTTGAACCCTGACGAACTTATTCGATGTTTAGCAGAAAAGACAGCCTGTAGAGGTGCAATAAAAGATGGGAATATACTTGATCCTTCTACAGCTGAAAGTCTTTTGCAAGATATTTTTGCACTAGAGGATCCACACTGTCCTCATGGCAGGCCTCTTTGGTCAAAAATAAGTAAAAAAGAACTATTTGAAAAAGTTCGAAGAACATAAAAAAACCGTTTGCATTATCTTGCAAACGGTTTTTATTTTCTCTAAATTATATAGAACCTAATAAAGCTTCTACTTCATCTTTCTTAAATGTAGCATCCTTAGCTTGTAAGGTAATTAAATATCTCTCCGCACTTTCATTATCTTGTTGTGCAACACAAACCTTAGCAAGTTCAAAATATGCATCTAAGTTATTTGCATCTCGTGCGATAACCTCTTCATATACTGTTTTTGCATTATCATATTGTTCAGAAGAAGCATATGATTGAGCAAGATTCATTCGAACAGTATCGTTGTTTCTGTCAAGTTTTAATGCAACTAAGAAGTAAGTTATAGCATTTTCATAATCTTCTTTAACAAGATATGCAGCTGCAAGATTATTATTTGCTTCAAAACTATTAGGATCAGTACCTACTGCAGTAAGTAAGTATACTAATGCCCCATCAGGATCACCTAAGTCTAAAAATAGCTTTCCAAGATTTATGTTAGCTTTAACATGATTTGGCTCAATTTGTAATGCTCTAGCATATGAGCTGGTAGCACCATCAAAATCTCCTAAAGCATCAGATATTAACCCATAATTGTATAAAAATGTTGCACTTGAGCTATCATTTTCTACGGCTTTAAGCGCATAATTAATTGCTTCATCATACTTACTTTGCTCATACAATGCAATTGAAAGGTTATAATTTGTCTTTGCATCATTTGCCGCATAACTAATCCCTCTTCTAAAGAAACCTTCAGCCGTTGAATAATCACCTTGGTTCAAGTAAATTGCTCCAATTTCTTGAAGAGCATTCATATTTGTAGAATCAAGTTCGAGTACCTTTCCATATGACTGAATTGCTCCAGTATAATCACGCTTTGTATTTTGCATACGTGCTAATTGTAACCAACCTGAAATATAATTTGCGTTTGCATTTACTGATTTTTTCAATGATGCAATAGCAGCATCAGCATTTCCTAATCTATTATAGGCTAAGTGTGCGTTAAACCATGCTTGATAAAAGCCTGAGTCAAGTTCACCAGCAGTTTCAAATGATTTTCTCGCTTCACTATACTTTTTCATTGTATATTGAACTTTACCAAGCTCGTAATAATACAAAGCATTTGAAGGATCACCTTTTGTTGCACTCGTAAAGGAATCACTTGCTTTTTGGTACAACTTATCAGCTGCAGCCTTTTTACCTAATATGTAGTGTGAATTTGCATCATTAGGTAGGTAGCGCAAAGCATCATTTGCATAGCTTACAGCTTCAGTAACAAGTGTGTTTTGAGAATCTTTATTTGGTTCGTCTTGTGATGTTGTTTGTAAGAGTCCCGCAATTTCAGATAGTTTCCCACCTGAAAACTCATTTTGACCATCTAGTTCATCATTTGACAGCAAAGATCGAGCCTCATCAAAATGAGTTAGCGCATCAGTGTATCTTCCTGACAGCAATAGCGCTTTTCCACTTGCTACTTCATTATTAATATTATCAATAAGCTCTGCTAAAGCAGCATTCTTCCTTGCAAGTTCTTCTTCGCGGGCTTTGCGCTCGGCTTCTTCTTTTGCTAATTGCTCTTGTCGTTTTTTTTCTGCTGCAGCTTCTTCTTCGCGGCGCTGCTCATCAATCATAGCTTGTTCTTCTTGCCTTTGTCTCATTGAGTCTAATGCAGCAGCATTTTCTGCAGCTAAAGCAGCATTTTCTGCGGCTAAACGTTCAAATGCATCTTCAATACCGCTTGTATCAATTGATACTGATGACGGTCCTGTATTTGTAGAGTCATTTCGCTCTGCACCCGCTTTTAGTGCAATTATTTCATCACTTAATGCAAGGGCTTCTTCATCAGTTGGATTTTGAATAAGTAGTTGATCAAGCAAGTCCATTGCTCTATCATACTCACCTCGCTCAATGTATCGCTCAACGAGGCTAAGAATATTTGCTCTCTCTTGGTCATTTGTAATACTAGATGAACTACTTGAAGAACAGCTTCGAACAATTGCAGACAGACCAATTGCTAAACCAAGCATAACTATTACAATACCAGCAATTATAAGAATTTTCTTTTTACGGTTATTATTTCCACCATCACCATCATCACCATTGTCATCAAATCCTGTAGGAGGTATATCATCATCAGAAGAGAGTCCAAAACTAGCTTTATCTTTTAAGGCATTTGCCGTACTTTCCATACTGTTTTTGATTTTATCAAATCTTGATGCAAAAGATTCATTCGTACTACTAGGCACAGCTTGAGTTTCGATAGTCTTTTTTTCACTTGCCCTATCCAATAATGATTGCCGTGTGGTATTAACTCTTGTAGGTGCTGCTTTACTTGTAGCAGTTTCTCTTTTTATTGTACTTCGAACTGGAGCTGTTTCCGTTTTTTCTGTTAATGGTTTACTCCTAGGTGCAGGAGAGGCAGCAGTTTTCGCCGCTGTTGAACGTGTAGTAGAACGAGCCTCTGTCTTTGTACCCTCAGATACATTTCGAGTCCTCGTTGCAGTTTTAACGGGTTCTTTTGCTGTACTTGTTTTCTTCTCACTCAAAGTATCTTCTTTTTTTGTTGTGGTTGTTCGTGTTGTAGTCTTTTTTTCCACCGCTTGTGTTTCCTTTCCAGTATTTTGTTGTGTTTTTTGCCATGATGTATCAGCTTTGCGCGTTTTTATGGGAGGATCTTTTTCCCATTTTTCATCCCAAGCATCTTTATTCCAATTCAGCTTCTTCGTACTCATAATCTAACCCTCCCTCGGTTCCAGCTGATAAATTTGTTGCCTCACCAGCTTGTAAGGAAGCTGAAACTTCAGCTAAAATCCTTTGTCGTCTGGCTGCCTCTTCTGCTGCTTTTTCTGCTGCAAGGCGTCGTTGTTCCTCTTCAATTCGTTTTTGTTCTTCTTCTAAACGTTTTTGTTCAGCTGCAAGGCGCTCTGCTTCTTGCTGTTGAAATAGTATTTCACTAGTTAAAGCAGCTATCATTCTTCTCACCTCTTCAGTTTGTTCTGAATTTGGATCTAATAAAAGATATTTTTCATAATCATCAATTGCTTCAGGATATGTTGCTAACTGCACACTTGTATTAGCACGATTTAAATAAGCATTAGCATATGCCGTATCTGCAACAATGGCAAAAGAAAAAAAGTCTTTTGCTTTAACAAAATCTTGTAGCACATAGGCAGCATTTCCTGCATTGTAATAAAGACTCCGTCTATCAGAACCAGCAATAGATGTTCCTTGCACAAAGGTATCCAATGCTTGTTGCGCATCTCCAATTTGCATATATGCAACACCAAGATAATTGTACACACTCGGCTTAAAACTGCCATCTAAGAGTGAGCGCTGAAATAGCGGAATTGCTAACTGAGGTTGATTTGATCTAAAAAGAGCTTCACCCTCAGTAAATGACTGCGCAAAACATACCGTTGACGATATAATGAAGAAAAATGTTAGTAGTTTTCGAAAAAGTAGTATACATAATGTATACATTCTTGGTATAATGTAATTGTATATCGCGCGTAGCATAAACATAACCACCTTTGTACAGAAGATATACTATCACAAAATTATATTTTTTTCAATTATATTGCGGAGGATTGATGGCTATTTTACAAATTATATTGATTGCAGTTTTCGGTACAGGCGCTATTTTGCTTGCCATTATTGTAATAAAATCAATAAAATCGCCAAAAAAAATTAGCACCATAAAGAATCTATTGCGTCAAGGTAAAACATCTGCTGCAATTAAGATTGCAAAGGCAATAATAACAAAAGATTCTAGAGACATTGCAGCTCACTACTATTTAGGAAAAGCATACATTGCTGATAATAAAGATGAACTAGCCCTTATGGAATTTAAGATTGTAAACAAAGAAGCAATTTTTGATATTATGGATATTCCAGAAAAAGACTTTCGCTTAGAATGTGGACAATTGTATAATAAATTTAATCATACAGATGAAGCTTTAAATGAATATATATTGCTTTCTAAACTAGACCCAGTAAATGCCGATGTTTTTTTTGAAACTGCACAATTATTTGAAAAAAAACGAAAGTTTGAAAATGCTATTGGATATTATAATAAGACTCTGCAACTTAATAGAAGACATGGTCGTGCCCATGCAGCAAGAGGGATGATATTATACAGAGCAAAACAATATCCTGAAGCTCGAAAGGCAATTGATTTAGCGCTTCAAATAAATCCAGATGTATATGCAAACTATTATTTTTTGGGTAAAATCTTAAAAGAGGCACGAGATTATCCTGCAGCTGTTGAAGCTTTTGAGAAGGCAACAAGAGATGCAGATTATCGACAAAAAGCTTTAATAGAGAGAGGAACATGTTTTTTAAGTGCAAATAATATTGAAAAAGCTAAAGCAGAGTTTGATAGAGCAATCAATATTACAAAGGGAGAAAATGCAAATGAAACCCTTTACGCAAGATACTTTTTAGCATCCTGTTTTGAAAAAGAACGAAATATTGATAAGGCAGTAGAACAATGGTCTCTTATTAATAAGATAAATAAAAATTTCCGGGATGTTCCTGCAAAATTATCTGAATACAAAAAATTTGATGATAATGACTCGATGAAAGAATACCTTACTTGCTCTGATGCAGCATTTATAGAGATGTGTAAGACAATTGCAAAAAAAGCTCTTGGCTTATCTTCTCAAAATGCTACCTCTACTAAATTTGGCTGCGAAATTATTGCAACCGAAAGTAAAGATTCTAATTGGATGGAAGTTCGAAAAAAGCTTACCTTATTGGTTTTTTACCGAGAAACAAAGCCAATTGAAGAAGCTGTTTTAAGAAACTTATTAGATAAGGCAAAAAAACAAAGTTGTATAAAAATCTATCTTTTTACTAGTTCAGATTTTGCCCGCAATGCTATTAATTTTGCTGAAAGCAGGCCAATTGAGTTAATTAATAATGAGCGTTTACAACAAATATTTGATAAAATAGGTATATAAACAGTGAAAATTTTATGTGTTTCAGACCAAATTGATCCCCTTGTGTATTCCGCTGGTGCAAAAGAACACTTCAAAGATATCGATATAGTACTATGCGCAGGGGACCTCGCAATGGAATATATTGATTACATTGTAACAACATTGAACAAACCCACCTATTTTATATTTGGAAACCATAATTTAGAAGAATTTGGTTTCTACCACAATGGAGAAGCTACTTACACAGTAAATTATAATGATACACTAAGTCACTGTCATGGAGCAATATATTGCGGATTCAAAGTCAAAAAAGAACAAAAGTTATTAATAGCAGGATGTTCTGGCTCAATGAAGTATAACTCTGGTTTATGTCAATATACAAATGATCAAATGCAATGGCGTCTTATTAAAATGATTCCGCAATTACTATATAATAAAATACGATATGGTCGGTTTTTGGATATTTTCTTAACTCATGCAAGTCCACTGGGAATACACGATAAAGAAGATTTGTGTCATAAAGGCTTTAAATGCTATCTATGGTTTTTAAAAACATTTCAACCAAAATATATGGTACATGGCCATATACACCTCTACGATAGCCAAGAAGTACGTCATAGCACATACAATAATACCGCTATTGTAAATGCTTTTAGTCATTATATAATTGATGATACATTTTTTTAAAGGGGTAGAAAATGAAAGCTGCTATAGTAAATCAAACAGAAGAAGACTTCTCACGGGCTCGAAACAAAGCTCTTTTTAATGAAATTCAGCATTTTTTAAGTCCTACAGAAACACAACTACTCTCTTTTACAGACATAAAAAAATGGCTAAAACCTAAAAATGAAGTTTATATAGGAATGAGAGAAATTCCTGTAGATCATATTGTTGGGAGTGAAGGAAGGTATCATGATTTTGATAACCATTTTTTTCCAAAAAATCTTCATTTAAAAAATCGATGGAAAAGTATTGATGCAGCTCGATTAACAGATGTTATATTACACCCCATTAAACTATATGAGATAGGCGACCTTTATTTTGAAAGTGAAGGTAACCACAGAGTTACAGTTGCACGAAGCCAAGGTATGACTGATATAGATGCTGAAGTTATTAGCTTACAAAGTGAAATAAAGCTTAAACCAGGGATGTCAAAAAAGCAGATACTTAAAAAAGTTATTGATTATGAAAAAAGAGTCTTTTATTCTGAAACTGCATTTGGAGATATTACAGATTGTTGGACCCTTGACTTTTCATCCTCAGGACAATATGATGTAATATATAATCATATTCAAATACATAATACGTATAAAGGTAATACTGAAAGTATTGATAAAGTCAAGGCAGTACAATCGTGGTATGATGAAGTTTATCTCCCTGTTATAACTGTTTTAAAAAAAGAATCTATTATGAAAAAATTTAAAAGACGAACAACAGGGGACATGTATGTTTGGCTTATAAAATACTGGCAAGAATTACAAAACAAATTTGGAAGTGAGATTACACTAGATACTGCAGCTCAAAATTTTAAAAGCACTTTCAAAGAAAATATTTTTAACAAACTATTAAAATTATTTTCGAAAAAAGGAATTTAGAATAAAATATTCTGAAAAATTAATAAATATATTTAATATTATTCAAACTTCTGCTTGCAGAAGAATAAAAACGTGATATAATGGAATATAGTATAATAAAGGGAATGGAAGAATTGAAAGGAGCAATGTTGTATGGAATTAAAAATTAGAAAAACCGGAGAAAACTATATAATAGATCTCGATGGAGAAATGGATTTATATAATTCCTATAAACTTAAAGACCTTGTTACAAAAATGGTAGAAAAAGATGTAAAACGAATAGTGGTAAACCTTGATGGAGTTTCATACATCGACTCATCTGGCGTTGGCGCGCTTATATATATATGTTCAATAATTAAAAAGCTTAACTTACAGTTAGCCATGTCAAATATTCATGGCTCAGTAAAAAAAGTTATTGATTTAACTAAATTAACAGATTACTTTCCTATAACAACAACAATTGATGAAGCTATCTCATTATTTAATAATGATTAATATTTTTAGGAGATAATGTATGGAACTACAATTACAAGCAGCTCTCGAACTTCAATGTGATGAACATAACTCATTGTTTGATAAAACGTTCCTAAGCTACCAATCTTTTCCTTCTGATTACAGTATGGTTAGAAACTATACATTACAGATTTTAGAGGATGTGCAAATTAACTCAGAAGAAAAAGAGCTACTGGAGCAACAGATTAGCGAAATGATTAAAAATGCAATAAAACATGGTAACAATTGCAATATTGAAAAAAATATACACATATGGTACAGTTTTGCAAATAGCTATGCACATTTTATAATCGAAGATGAAGGTATTGGTTTCCAAGAATTAGATAGGTGGAATGATTTTAATAAACACCGAATTGCTTCTATTGAAAATAAAAATTTTGAGCAGTTAGAAAATTTTGTGTCATTCAAATCACAAAACAGTGATGAACATGATGGTGGAAATGCTCTATTTGCAGCATTAGAATATTGGAATGAAGGCATTTTCCTTAATAAAAAGAAAAATGCCTTAGCAATGTACCGAACATTTCCACACTACTAGCGAATATTTATATAAAAACGTTCTAAGTATATAAGCCGTTTTGTTGCTTCATCCCAGTATACGCTATCTGGAAATGAATCTACAATTTTTTCATATGAAGCAGCAGAAAGCCTGACATTTTTCACATCAGAATTTGATTCGTAATTTTTACCGTACAAGAATAATGCTCTGTCTATTTCATCTACGCCAAGTGACGTATATTCATCTAGTAATGCAATACTATCCTCAAATCTCTCTTCATTAAAGGCTTCTTCGGCTTGATCTAAAATGTCTTCAGGTACAAATTGATACCCAGAGTCATCTAGGTCAATTGTTTCACTTCTACCGCCTATAAGACTTACTTCTGGTTCCGCACTAATTCCATACATTGCTTCTGTTTGGGTTTCAGAGCGTTTTGGAGCTACAGTAACTGCTTTAATTGGTTTTACGGTAACTTCAATGTATTCATCTAAGTAAGCATTTGCAAGTATATCTTGTTTATAAAAATGTAATATTGTTGTGCCAGCGTTTTCAGCATAAAAATTAAAAAGGGTATCTGCTCCATCAATATAGCGTGCATAAAAATCAAGAATAGTTGGGTCAGATTCTTCGACTTCACCCAAATATATCCAGCCATGACCTGAAAGATAAACATCAATGTAGTCTTCTTCAAAAAGTTCAAGCTTTTGAGAAACTTCTATTGGTGCTACAAATTCTTCTATAAGAGGTAGTTCTGTATTTTCTAGTATTGCACCACCCTCTTCAGTTGCAATTAAGTCATCAGCATTCATTTGCGAAGAAGCATTAGAAGTCATTGGCGGTACTATATCAACCATAGAGCCACTTATATCAACAATAACCGTATCCTGTGCTACTTCTGAAGTAGAAGGTACTGTAACGCTATCTGGTCCATCTTCGGTATCTTGTGCAGGAACAATTGCATTTTCAAAGACAATACTACCATCAGCTTGCATTTCAGAAGTTGGAACAGATAGAAGATCACTACCTTCTTGCATGCTTGGAATAACAACTGTACCCATTTCCGGTTCCGAAGTTTCACCTATGATAGTACTATCTTCGATAGGCAAGGATGTAGTGGTATTGTCACTTATTAACGGGAACTCTTGCTCTTCAGTTGAAGCTTCATCGAATTCAGTATCTATCGGTGTATCGAGAATAGTTTGATCAGCAGAAACTGTATCTGCCGCCACAGTTTCTGGTTCAAAAAGAAAATCACTAAATTCATGATCCTCAGTAATATCGACTATATTCGTTTCTACTTCAGGCATAGCGCCCTCTAGCTGTGTGGTATCTGCTACAAGAGCTTCAGTAAGCGGTATTAAAGGTAGACTTTCTGCAAGATCACTGTCTATTGTGCCTTCAATATCAGACAGTAAGTCGGTATCAGGTAGAACTAATGCATCAGGTTCAGCAAATTCATTATTTAGTAGGGAATCAACAACTAAAATATCATCTTCAATTTCTATTGGTGCAAGCAAACCTTCTTCTTCTAAAAAAATCTCTTGTTCATTTCCCTCTTCGTCAAATAACGCCTCATCATCGCTTGTATCGTCTATTAATATTGTTTCAAAATCATCACTTAACACAACTTCGCTTTCATCAATCAGAATAGGAACAGCATTGTCATTTTCAAAAAAGGCTATCTCATCTTCAGTGGAATCAATAGAGTCAACGGTAATCTGAGTATCTTCTAAACTTGTATCTACTTCAGGTCTATCCAATTCAAGTGGATTTGCAGTATTATCTTCGGCTACAATATCACCTATGAGGGGTTTTTCTGAGTCTACCACGGGTATTTCAGGTGTTATGCTTTCAGTTTTTGGTTCATTAATTTGTTCATCTTCAATGCTAGTAGTTTTACATGAAAAAAGCATTGTACATAAAAAAATTATAAATATAATATTCTTCACGGGGCTGCCTCTAATATTTTTTTAATTACTTGGTCGTTTGCGGCGCTTAATCTATCAAGGTTTTCTCCTGTTGGCTCAATAAACCATTCAGCAGCCTCTTCTTCAGACCATCTGTCGCGAGGAGTATTTGTAAAAACATACTCTCCTGAATAGCCTGGTTCCTTTGGCAACACAAGGGGAAAGTCGAGAGTATAGTGAACTTCTGCAACTTCTGGATCTGTATCACCTGTAAGAAAAACTATCAAAAGAGATACACAAACAAAAAGGAAAAAAGCTGCTATTATTACAATGAGCTTTTGTCTATTCATCGTTTGCGCTCTCCTCTTCTCCATCAAATATATTATTTTGAGAAGGATTATCTTCTGTCGTATTTTCAGCTTCAACTACATCAATAGTATCTATCTCATTTTTTTTCTCAATATTCTTTTTATTTCGTTTTGGTGGATGAGGTGGAATATACACATCTAATTCTGGCTCTACTTCTTCCTCTTCAAAAGGTGTAATATCAGGCAGTTTTAAACTTCCACCACCCTTTCCATCAGTCTCAAGACGAATTGTTATAATTTTACTTACACCAAATTCTTCCATCGTAACACCTAAAAGAGTATTCGCCCCTGCTACAGTTTTTTTATTATGAGTAATTACAATGTATTGGCTTAAGCTACCAAACTCACGCAGCGTATTAATAAAACGGCTAACATTTTCATCGTCAAGAGCTGCATCAATTTCATCTAATAAACAGAACGGTGAAGGCCTAACCATATAGGTTGCAAACAAAAGAGCAACTGCAGTCATTGTTTTCTCACCACCTGATAAAAGAGCAATGTTTTCAAGTTTTTTTCCAGGAGGTTGGGCAAAAATATCAACCCCAGATTGTAAAACATTTTGTGGATCTACTAAACGAAGCTCAGCTCTACCACCCCCAAAAAGACGGCGAAACATATTGTGAAAGTTCTTTTTAATTTTGTTATACGTTGCCAAAAAGAGTTCGGTAGATTCTGCCCGGATTTCTTCAGTAATTCGATGGAGATCATCGCGTGCTTTTTTAAGATCTTCTATTTGGCTTGATAAAAAGTCATACCGCTCTTTTGCCTCTGTAAATTCTTCCACAGCCATTAAGTTTACATTTCCAAGATCTTTTATTTTTTGCCTGAGAGTGGAAGCTTCTTCTCGAAGCTGTGCTGCTGGTGCAGTTATTGTAAACATTCTCTCTTCATATTCCATTAAGTCTCTTGAATGTGATTCCTTAAAATTTTCCTTTAAGTTTCGAATCTCTGTATCAGTTGTAGCAAGGTCTAAATGATATTTTTCAATTTTTTGCTGATGAGTAGTCATTGTAGCTAAAAGATCTTTTAGGGCATCACGCTTGCCAGCTACATCAGAGTTTCTATTCGTAATAGATTTTTCTAAGTCTTCTAACTCTTTTGTGAGTGTTACACCTTGCCGCCTAATAACAGCTATTTCACCTTCAACTTCTAACACTTGATTATCGATATCTTCAAAGCGTTTTGTTTCAGCAAAGAGCTCATTCTCAAGTTCTCTAAGCTCACCTTCTTGGTTTGCTAGCTCGCGACGTAAAATACGAAGTTGGTCATCACTTGATTGAATTTGCGTTTTCATTTGAGCTTGATTAATACGTAAGTTTTCAAGCGTAGCCCTATATTCTTCCATTTTTAAGTTAAGATCAGCATTATCACTTTTTAACTCAGAAATTTTTTCTTTATTCACTAGTACTGATGCGCGATTATCTTGGATTTTTTTATCAATATCGCGCTTTTGGGTCATAATACCTTCAGGAGATAAAAAATCTCCAATAAATGACGGGGTAGCATTTTCGTATGCACTAACAGCATCTTCTAGTTTTAGTAAAAGTGCTTCTATTTCTGTAAAAGAAGCTACAGCTGAATTGGCAAATTTTACCGTATCGGCCTTAGAAGGTTCATTAACATTTGCAAAGTCTGAAAATATCTTTGAACGCCCTGATGATAGCACCTTTAACTGCAATATAATTTGAGTAAGCTCTTCTTTAGCTTTTTGAGCTCCTTGTACAGAAAACCCAGCTTCTTTTAACTTAGCATCAAGTTCGGTTACAATATTTTCAGTAATAGATTCAAGTTGTTCTTGAAACTCACCCAATTGAACATCAAGCCGTCTAATACCTTCTTCATAAGTAATTACTTTATCATTATTATCAGAAATACGATCCCCAGATATAGTAATGTTTTCTTCAAAGGATAAAATATTCTTTGCTATATCCGAAAGCCGCCTATTAAGCTCTTGGAGAGCACCTTCTTGCTCATCTGCATCTTCCGTTAATATTTCAATTCTTTCTTCAAGACCGCGTTTTTTTATTTCAAGTTGTTGCAGCTTTTCCTTAGCCCTACTACGCGTTTCTTCAAAGTGACGCAGTTGATCACTCTTTGACCGCTCTTCAATTGCCAATCCGTAGATTTTTTGTTGCATTTCTACAAGCTGTGATTCCATTGCACTTACTTCGTCAACATGCGCGGTCAATGCTGTATTTATTGCATCAATTTCACTTTGTACGGCATCTCGTTTAGAAGTAAGTTTTTTTAGGTCTTCATCACGGTTTCTTTTATCTTGAATGAAATTTTTTAAACGTAATAGTTGTATATCTAGTTCATGTTCAAATATTTCATCTTTAAGTTTTCGATAATCACTTGTTTTATCGGCTTGAATTTTTAAAGTATCGTATGAGCGTTTTACCTCTCCTAAAATACCTTCAACTTGCTTCATGTTTTCTTCAGTACGTGAAAGCTTTCTTTCGGCCTCAGCTCTTTTCGCTTTAAATCGAGTAATACCAGCAGCTTCTTCAAAAAGATAACGTCGGTCTTCGGGTTTACTTGAAAGTATTTGATCTATTTTCCCCTGTTCCATAACAGAGTACGCAACCTTACCTACCCCAGTATCCCAAAAAAGCTCTCGAACTTCTTTTAGTTTACATTGCCGATTATTTATAAAGTACTCACCTTCACCTGAACGGTAAAGGCGACGTTTTATACTAATTTCACTCATGTCTAGAGGTAAAAGTCCATTGTCATTTGCAAGTGTCAGGGTTACCTCTGCCATATTAAGAGGTTTTCTGGTTTCGGTTCCATTAAAAATAATGTCTTCCATTTTTTCTGCACGCATTGTCTTTGCAGCTTGTTCACCCAAAACCCATTTTACAGCATCAACAACGTTACTTTTACCACACCCATTAGGCCCTAAAAGCGCAGTTATCCCATCTGCAAATTCAATTTTTGTGCGATCAGCAAACGATTTAAAACCAAAAACTTCAAGACCTTTTAGAAACACTTATAAACCTCTATTCATAGTGTATTGCATATTTTTGACAATACACCCATTTTAATATACTACTATTTTACTGTGTATGAGGATTAAGGTCAAGTATAATTGCTAATTACGAGTTACAAATTATTATAATGCATAAAATTATTGCTTTAGTGTAGTTTTGTCAAATATTAATCTTCAATTAGCGGCTCAACTACCTTTCCATTTCGAAGTTCCCTAGGGTATATGATTATACCTAGTCTTTTTTCGAGTTTTGAAAGATTTCGAAGCTCATATTCATCTGCAATTATTGCATTAATGCCATCTTTTCCGGCTCGCGCTGTACGCCCTGCCCTATGCACAAAAAAATCAGCGTTAGATGGAAGATCCATTTGAATGATATGAGAAATATTAGGTATATCAAGACCTCTAGCAGCAAGATCACTTGTAATAATGATTGAAAGCTTACCAGAGCGAAATCGATCTAAAGCTTGCTTTCTCTTAACCTTATCTGTTTTAGCTGTTAATACTTCGCAGTCTACTTTATGATGTTTCAGACGTTCGTTTAGATAAACAGTTTCGTCTACTCTAGAGCAAAATATTATTGCTTTTTTTGGATTTTCAGCAGCTAAAAAACTACGCAACACCTTTGCTTTGTCTCGGCTTTCAGCATGAAAAGCCCAATGCTTTATACGTGATTTTAGAATATCCTCTTTTGGAAGCATAGCAATTTCAAAGTTTTTTTCATCTTTGCGTTCTACTGCTCGTTTTAGTATTTTCTGCATAGATTCAGGAAGTGTTGCAGAACATGCAATAACCTGACATGATGAGGGCATCATATCTACCATAGCAAGTGTTTCATCTCGCATTTCAGGTGAAAAAAGACGATCTACCTCATCTAATATTATTGCTTTTACATTGTTTATTTTTAGCTTTTTTAAATGTATAAGCTCTGTTAAGCGCACGCTTGAGCCAACAACAGCATAAGGCTTATCTTTAAAGCTTTCAATTTGCCGCTTCAAAGGGGCCCCTCCAAAACATAACACAGCTTTAAAGGGCAAAAAGTAATTAATTTCATTTTTAATTTGTGAAGCAAGCTCTAAGGTTGGAGAAATTACAATCATTTCAGGATTTGGAAAAACTGCTACCTTATTTTTCTCAATTAACGACACATCTTGTCCATTGTCTGTTTTATCTAAAAAGCTTTTTTGTAAAAGAGGTAAAACATAGGCCAATGTTTTTCCGGTTCCAGTTTCAGATTCAAAAAAACAGTGCTTTCTGCTTGAAATAAGAGGGATTACTGTTTCTTGCACCTTTGTTGGCTCTGTAATAGAGCGTTCTGCGAGTTTTTTTGTAAAAAACTCATGTATTGATAAACTATTCATCGTACTTTTAGTATAGCATAGAATGGAAATCTATGCTACAATAGTGCTAATGAAAATTGGAATAGATGTATTTGGTTGCGAGCATGGAAAAGCAGGTTCAGGCTCTTATGTAACTTCACTTGTAAAAAATCTCCCCGTCACTGATGGATGTACGTATGAATTATTTGGCCATGAAATTGATAGATATACTTTTGATCCAGGGGATGGTCGCGTAACTTTCGTAGGTATTGATATACCAGATAACGCTCGAGCAGAAAAACTATGGCACTCCTTTAAGCTTAAGTCATTTGTTAAAAAACAAAAATATGATGCAGTACTGTTTCCTTCAGGTACACCCCCAGGGCATTTATCATTAAAGATACCTACAATAGTTGTTGTGCATGATATTATTTCAAGTTTATTACAGCGATCAATCAATAAAATATCAGTAGGACTATTTAAGGAAAACTTAAAAAAAGCTACAAAGGTTATAGCAGTAAGTCATTTTATAAAAAAAGATTTAGTGCAATTAAAAATAAATCAAGATAAGATTGAAATAATATACGATGGAGTAGACCATAACCTAGTAAATAACAAAATTAATGAAATAGAAGATGAAAGTACAGATAATGATGGTATAGCCTATATTCAACCCTTTGCCATACAGAGACCTTACATTACATATGCATCAAGGCTAGCAAATCAAGAAAAAAAACATATAGAACTTATTCGGGCATTTTGTAGTTTTAAAAAGAAAACAGGATTACCGCATCGGTTGGTACTGTCAGGAAACGAAGAGCAGTACGCTAAGCATATTTACAAAGAACTTGAAGAATGTGAATACGCGTCCGATATACTTATTACAGGACATTTTCCACGAGAAAGCTTTTACAAACTATACGCGCTTTCAGATGCATGTATATTCCCAGCAGTAAATGAAGGAGTTGGACTGCCAATTATAGAGGCTATGGCGTGTGGTGTTCCCGTTGCTTGTTCAAAAAGAGGTTCTCTCGGTGAAATTGCTGGAGACTTTGCACTTTACTTTGATCCTGACAATAACGAGGATTTTTCCACTGCAATTGAAAAAATCCTAACCGACGAAGAGTTACGTGTTAAACTTATAAACGATGGAAAAGAGTGGACGAAGAGATTTTCATGGGATAAGACAGCGCAAAAGACAATAGATTTATTAAAGAGTTTAGTGTAAGACACTATGATACGTAGCTAAATTTTTAAGTTTTAGTGAAAAAAAAATAACGGCCCATGCCGTTATTTTTTTATACTATAAAGTGTTTTGTTATGCGCTTCGTTGTTCAATTTGAAGTGTGTCGCATGAACATTTTTTATTTTTAACCATTTGTTCTGTAATTGAAAGACTTTTCTTTCCCTTTATGGAAGGTATCTCAAACATAATATCTAAGAGCATCTTTTCTACAATTGCACGAAGTCCCCGAGCACCTGTTTTTTGTTGTATTGACATCTCTGCAATGGCTGCAATCGCTTCATCCGCAAAAGTTAATGCAACATCATCCATAGCAAACGAAGCCATAAACTGTTTTGTTATAGCATTTTTAGGCTCAGTTAGAATTTTAACTAAATCGTTTTGTGATAATTCGTTTAAGGAGACTGCAATAGGCATACGCCCAATAAGTTCTGGAATTAAACCAAATTTAACAAGGTCATCTGGGATTACCTGATTTAAGAGTTCAGCTTTCTCTTCATCGCTCATTGTATTTAAGTGAGACCCAAATCCAATTGAATGCTGACTAACTCGCGCATCAATAATTTTCTCTAAACCAACAAAAGCCCCACCACAAATAAACAAAATATTAGTAGTGTCAATTTCGATTAATTCTTGATTAGGGTGTTTTCGCCCACCTTGTGGTGGCACACTGGCTTTAGTGCCTTCTATAATTTTTAGCAATGCTTGTTGAACACCTTCTCCAGAAACATCTCTAGTAATTGAAACATTTTCACTTCTTCTAGAAATTTTATCAATTTCATCGATAAAAATTATTCCACGCTCAGCTTCTTTAACATTACCATTTGCTGCATTTATTAGTTTTAGAAGTACATTTTCAACATCTTCACCAACATAACCTGCTTCGGTTAGTGTTGTTGCATCTGCAATTGCAAATGGCACATTTAATTTTTTTGCCAAAGTTTTTGCTAAAAGTGTTTTACCACAACCCGTTGGTCCCATAAGAAGAATATTTGACTTCTCTATTTGAATGTCTTCGTTGCTTCCCTGTAATGTATTTTGAACTGCAAGTCTTTTATAGTGATTATATACCGCTACCGCAAGTGCTTTTTTTGCATAATCTTGGCTTACCACATATTCATCTAAATAATCTTTAAATTCTTGTGGAGTTGGTACATCAGAGATTTCAATTGTGTTTGCTTTTTCCAAGTCTTCTTCGAGAATTGTTTGGCATACTGCAACACATTTTTTACAAATGCAAACTCCGCTCGGCCCTGAGACAAGCTGTAAAGTAGAAGATGATGGTTTCCCACAAAATGAGCAACTAGCGCCAAAAGTATTTTTATTCTTTGCCATATCTACTTTCTCCTACTTGGCATTACATGATCAATAATGCCATACTCAAGTGCTTCAGCTGCGCTCATAAAATAGTCGCGTTCCATATCTTGTGCTACTTCTGCAATTTTTTTACCAGTATGATGAGCGAAGTATTCTATTGATAGATTTTTTAATCTCATGATTTCTTTAGCTTGAATAACAATATCAGAAGCTTGTCCTTGTGCGCCACCCCAAGGTTGGTGAATCATAACTCTTGCCGAAGGTAATGAATATCGTTTCCCTTTTGTTCCACCAGCCAAAAGAACCGCACCCATACTTGCCGCTTGTCCCATGCAAATAGTTTGTGTATCGCACTTAACATATTGCATTGTATCATAAATAGCTAACCCTGCAGTCACTGAGCCACCAGGAGAATTAATATACATACTTATATCTTTTTCGGGATTTTGTGATTCTAAGAAAAGAATTTGAGCCACTATTAAATCAGCTGTAATATCGTTAATTTCGCCATCAACAAAAATTATTCTGTCTTTTAATAGGCGAGAAAATATATCGTAGGAACGCTCACCATTTCCAGTTTGCTCAATTACGTAAGGTACTAGGCTACTTGATTTTTCACTCATATTTTATCCTTAATGTATCTTCATTTTACTATGCTAAAAAAAGATACGCTTTTAAATTTGCATAAGCAATGGAATCACTTCCATTGCTTAAGTTTCATCAAAGAGTTAAAATCAATTTTTACTTATTGTTTTGAAAACAATTCTGCAAAAGTCTTTTTTTCACCCTTAGTGATTTTTACTTCAGAGAACAATTGTGTGTACAACTTTTTCTCTTTAATGTCATCTATAAGATACTCTTTTCTGTTAGCATCCGCATAGTGTTTTTTCACTTCTTCTGCAGAAATATTTGCTTCTACAGCAATTTTTTCGTATTCTGCGTCAATTTCAGCATCAGTAACTTCAATTTTTCGCATTTTTAATAATTCTTCAACAATGAGGCGGCTTTTTAGCATTTTTTCACAATCACCAACCCAGTTTGCAAGCATGTCTTCTTTCGTTTGACCACTACTTGTAAGCATGCTTTCAAGTTGTTCAGGTGACATTTGGAATTGTTGTGCCATCATTCTCCAACGTGATTCTTTTTCTGCTTCAACCATTGAGGCTGGTAAATCGATTGGATTTTTTTCAACAAGTTGATCTAATATTTCACTTGCTTTAATTTCTCTCATTCTATTTTCTAATGCTACTGAAAGATTCTTAGTAATATCATCTTCTAAGTCTTGGAGAGTTTTATATTTTTCATTTACGTCTTGAGCTAATTCATCATCTAAAGCTGGTAAATCTCTTACTTTAAGCGCTTTTACTGTAACAGATATTTTTTTTGTAGTACCTGCTAGCTCTTCATTAGAATCATCTTTAGCAAATTTCTTTGTAACAACTTTTGTGTCACCTTTTTTCATTCCGATGATGTCATTATCTAATTTAAAAATATTTTGTTCTGTACCAATTGTGAATACAAAGTCTTCACGTTTTGTACCCTCAATTTCTTTATCATCATCGCCTACTTCGAAGTAATCGATTGTTGCAACGTCATCTTTTGCAGCTTTATCACTGTCTTTTTTATCTACTACCATTGCGTTTCGTTCTCGGATGTTAGCTAACTCTTCTTTGAGTTCAGCCTCCCCCACTGAAACCTGAGGTTCTTTAATGCTTACTTTATCAAGACCTTCAACAGTTACTTTAGGCATAACATCGTATTTAATAGAAAATACTAAATCTTTGTCCAAATCCATTTGCGGAAATTCATCCATAGAAGGACGTGCATATGGAAGAGGTCTGTGTTCTGTATCGTTTTTATCTAAGTCTGTAAATACTTCTTCCACAGCTTTTTCAATAATATCAGATGCTACATCTTGTTTTAATGCTTCACCATATTTTCTTTCTAAAATAGCAACAGGCACTTTACCCTTTCTAAAACCAGGTAATTGAATTGTTTTTGCGTATTGAGCAATGAGCTCTTCATAGTTTTTTTTAACTTCCTTTTTAGGAACGGTTACGGTAAGCTTAACTGAAGAATTTTCGAGCACTTCAAATTTTTTACTTGTTTCCATGATATTGTCCTTATTCTGAGTACAGAGTACCCTCGGTATAAAAAAAGAGCGATTCAAGAAAACCCCTGAATCGCTTCGAGCGGGAAACGGGAGTCGGACCCGCGACATCCACCTTGGCAAGGTGGCGCTCTACCACTGAGCTATTCCCGCAATATTTACACTATAAGTGTATGTTGCACGGCATTCCACAAACTGACTATACGAGAGAAGGGACTTGAACCCTTACGCCTAAGGCACTAGATCCTAAGTCTAGCGTGTCTGCCAATTTCACCACTCTCGCCTGTAGCGCAGTGCTCATTACCGAACTCATTTATAATATCAAAACTAAAAAAAAATGTCAAGTCTTGAAAAACACTTTTTTGAATATTTTGCAAAAATAATAATTTCTGTTGTATTTTTGTCCCCTTGCAAAAAATCATATAAATCAGTATACTTCATACTTATGCGATATAATAGATTAAATCCATCTTTAGCACTTTTTTTATGTGCTTTTTTATGGAGTACAAGTGGAATACTTATTAAATTAACCGATTGGAATGCTCTTGCCATATCTGGTACAAGAAGCCTAATTGGTGCACTTACTATGATTATTGCACTAAAGCGCATTCCTAAACTTTTTGTTAGAGATGAAAATAACAACATAGATAAGAAACAATCAATCGATAGAATTATTGCAACCTTAGTGTATGCAGCTACAATGATTCTTTTTGTTTTTGCCAATAAAATGACTACATCAGCAAATGCAATCCTACTACAATATACTAGCGTGTTATATGTAATAGCACTTGGACCATTTTTATTAGGCGAAAAAAATAGCTTTATTGATATATTAGCAAGCTTTGGAATTCTTGGCGGTATGGCACTGTTAGTATCAGATGGTTTTACTGCAGAGTCTTTTAATTCTGTTTCTATGGCAGGCAACATTTTAGCCTTATTAAGTGGTGTTTGTTTTGGATTAACTACTATTTTTATGAGGCGCCAAAAAGATGGGCATCCAGAAGATTCATTTACTTTATCCCACCTACTAACATTTCTAGTTGCAATCCCTGCAATTATTGAAGGTGGAGTTCCAAACACACAGAGTATAGGTGCTATTCTCATATTAGGTATTTTCCAAATTGGTATCCCATCAATTCTTTATTCAATGGGAGTTACAAGAGTGACAGCAATAAGTGCTGCTTTAATAACTATGTTAGAGCCAGTTATGAATCCTGTATGGGTATTTTTCTTTTGGGGTGAATCACCTTCGACAAGAACTATTCTAGGGGGAGTAACAATTTTGGCATTCCTCTTTTTTAGAGTGTATATTAAAAATAAATCAATAAATAAAAAGGTGTAATATGAAAGAACGATGCTTTGTTATGATAAAGCCAGGAGTATTAAATAGAAGAATTGTGGGAGAAGTGATCACTCGATTAGAGAGAAAGGGGCCAAATCTTATTGGTATGAAAATGATGAATATTAGTGTAGAACTTGCTCATGAGCATTACGCTGAACATCAAAAAAAATCGTTTTTTCCTCCCCTCATTGAGTATATTACTTCAGGACCAGTTATTGCAATGGTATGGGAAGCAGATGATTGTTGTGCAATTGTAAGAAAGGTAGTTGGGGCTACGGGGGCATTAAATGCTGAACCAGGTACAATACGTGGAGATTTTTGTATGCATAACAATAGGAATGTTCTACATGCATCTGATAAGCCTAAAAGTGCAGAAAGAGAGATTGCTTTATTTTTTGATAATAAAGAGCTTCATACTTGGGAAGATGAACATAACGGAAAGTGGAAATAACTATATATAAAACACAAAGGAAATAATATGAATGTAAAAAAGATAGGAATTATTGGAGCTGGAGCATGGGGAACAGCTATGGCTCAAGCACTAGCAGCAGGTGGTCACGAAGTTTGTATTTGGGCATTAGAAGAAGACGTAGTTCTTGGAATAAATGAAGAACATGAAAACAAAAAATTTTTGCCAGGCTTTACGCTTTCTAATAGGTTATCAGCAAGCAGAGACATTATCGATGTTGCAGGGAATAAAGACTTTGTAATTATTGCAAGTCCTTCTCTATTTATGGTGCAGATTTTGTCAAAAATTGTAGATATTCCTACTATACACGATGGTTCTACATGCATTGGTATTTTAACAAAAGGTTTTATACCTACAGAAGATGGACCTCGGCTTATTGTTGATGTAATGGAATCAGTACTTCCACCTTCTTACAAAAAAAACTTAGTATATATTTCAGGGCCTAGTCATGCTGAAGAAGTTGCAGTAGGTAAACTTACTGGGTTAATTGCAGCAAGTGAAAATCCAAAAAACTCAATTCGTTTCAGGGAATTAATGAAAGTAAAAGGCCTTATGGTTTTTTCAAGTTTAGATGTTGTTGGAGTACAAATTTGTGCTGCAGCAAAAAATGTTGTTGCTGTAGTATTTGGAATATTAGACGCAATTGCTGAACAATCTGATATGTTTGGTGATAACTCAGAATCACTACTAATGGCTGCAGGTTTAAATGAGATACAAACACTGGGATTTGCAATGGGAGCAACTCATCCAGAAACCTTCACCTCAATCGCAGGAGTTGGAGACTTAGAAGTTACATGTAGATCCCATTTTGGACGAAACAGACGCTTTGGGCGAGAAATAATTAATAAAAATATTTTAGAAGGGTTTTCATCCCTTGATGATTTAATTTCTAGAATTTCAGAAGTTGGATATCTTCCAGAAGGCGCTGTTGCATGCAAATATGTTCAAGAGATCGCACATGCAAAAAATATAAAGCTTCCAATTTGTAATGGACTTTTTAGAATTCTTAATAAAGAGGTTAAACCACTTGATTTTATGCTTGAGGTTTTGAGGTAGTAGAATGTTAGAGAAAATTACTAATACATTTAGTGATATCGTAAAAACCGTAAGTGGAAAATCGACAATCACTGAAAAAAACATTGAAGATGCAGTTGAAAATATCAAAATGGCTCTTTTAGAAGCTGACGTAAACTTGCGAGTTGTTCGTCGCTTTGTTAACTCTACAATCGAAGAAGCAAAGGGTGAAAAAGTAATTCGCTCTATTGATCCTGGGCAACAGTTTGTAAAACTTGTTCACGATAAAATACTTGCCCTACTCGGAGATAAAAAAACAGATCTTAACTTAAAAGGACCTGATACTCAGTCGGTTATTTTATTTTTAGGTTTGCAAGGTTCTGGTAAAACAACTTCAGCTGTGAAGCTCGCTGCTAGATTAAAAAAAGAAGGTAGAAAGCCTTTATTAGTAGCTTGCGACCTTGTTAGACCAGCTGCTATAGACCAATTAACGGTAATGGCTGCAAAAGCTGATATTCCTGTTTACAAAGAAGATATAAAATTACCAGGAACTGCTAAAGATGCGGTACGCATAGCAAAAGCCTCGAGAGATTACGCTAAAAAGAATGCTCTAGACACAATTATTGTCGATACGGCAGGACGCTTACAAATAGACGAAAGTATGATGTCTGAAATTAAAGACATCAAAAAAGCCGTTGGCGCTGATGAAATTATTCTAGTTGCAGACTCTATGACAGGGCAAAATGCTGTAGAAATCGCAAAAACTTTCGATGAAAACCTAGGTCTTTCTGGTGTTATTTTAACTAAGTTTGACTCAGATGCTCGCGGTGGTGCAGCTCTTTCACTCAAAAGCGTTACTGGTAAACCAATTTTATTTATTGGTACTGGTGAAAAAATTGAAGATTTTGAACCATTCCACCCAGAAAGAATTGCTAGCCGTATTTTAGGCATGGGTGACATTGTTTCTTTGGTAGAAAAAGCAC
>CAYJHL010000006.1:0-28195 GCA_964369585.1 uncultured Treponemataceae bacterium
ATGCGATTTTTTACTATCGAGTTTCAGCAAAGCTGAAACATCGTATTCCTATTTATTATAGTGCCATCCTTGGCACAAATCTTGAGACTTATAGATTTTTTTCCTAATGTCCATGCAATTATTTACTATTGAGTTTCGAGCATTACAAAGTTTAAGATTAGCTCAAAACTCATTTGCATATCAGTTTTGCAACATCCGTGTCGCGATTCTTGAACTTTATGGAATTTTTTGCTAGCCCTATTGAACTAATTACTAGTATCATTGAATAAATGATGTACTTATGGTATAATTAAATATAATGCAAGTACAAATTGAAAGCGATTTAAACGCAGCATATGAATTGTTCAAAGAAGGAAGTCCTCAAAAAGCTAAAGATTTACTTGAAGAAGCTTTACAAAAATCTTTAGATAACGAAAAAATAATCTACTCACTAAAGTGTGCAAAATATTGGATTGGAGTTTTTCAAAAGCAAGAAAAAATTTCAAGTCGCTTTGAAAGAGGCGAATTCTTATTACAAGAGTGGACCAACTTTATAACTTTTATGGTTCCTACTGGCAAAGATTTTTCACAAGCGCTATACGCTGCAAAACACAGTGTGTTTACACTTGCACTTGAAAATTATCAGTACATGGTAAATGAAAGAAACAAATCTCTAAAGGCAGAGCTGTTAGGCAGAATTGGACTATGCCATAAAGCACTCGGTAATTACGAAACGGCAATTCGATTTTTACAGGATGCAAATTCACTTCAGCCAAATGCTGCATCAATTTTAGCTGAACTTGGCGATTGCTATGCATTATGCGGAGAAGAAAAAACAGCCAAAGTTTTATTTAGAGAAGCTTTTTTTATAAACGCACAAGACGTACATGACACTTTTTTGGAAGCAGAATTGTATAAAACATTAAAAGATAGCACAGCGAATAAGGGATATTCAGGTTCAGCATTACGAGAATGGATTCCTGTTTATGGAGTTTTATACGGTGTTTTTAATGTAAAAAGAGAACTTAGGGCGTTAGAATCTGGTAAACTAAGGCAAGCCGTTTTTGCCTTAGAAAAAGAACTTCAGGAACATAATTACGAGCATGAATTACTTGTTCCAAGGCTTATAAATCACTATTTTTGGCTTATAGATCATCACATAACTACGACTGGGGAGCGATCTACCATAAATGAAATACTCTTAAAAATCAAGCTTCTCGATAGCGATATATATGAATTATACACAAAATAATACCAACAGAAATAGCATTTTTTGCTGCACAAATTGCTGAATATTGTCAATAACACTTGAGTAAACTTTGTAAAAATGATATAATAATTGATAGTGTTATAAGAAAATATACATCAGAATATACGGTGTAAACCTAAATCTGAAAATTACATCTGTGAAGTTATTACAGTAGGAGAATAAATGTCAGAAACATTGGTAAAATCTGTTCAGGATATGCTGAATGAAGAAAAATGGACGAGAGCAACAATCAGCAACTATACAAAAACACATTTTATTGAGCTTGCAAACGTCGTAGAAAACGCTCATCAAAAGAATTGTTTGGAAGAAGTCCAAGAGCTATGCGATGAACATTTAAGCCATACAAAGCACAGTATAATTGCCTTATATATCTCAGGTATGATTGCTCTAAAGAAGAAAACTTTAGACAACTCTGCACTTATTGAGTTAATAAATATTTTTCAAGATAATCATAAAGGAACTGTCGTTGTATACCTTTGTGAAAGTATTTTAGCAGAAGATGACAGTAATAAATTTGCTCTACGAACGCTTGCTGATGCTTACAGTCAAGATAACAACGAAAGTGTATGGGAAATTTATGAAACAATTGTTCGTTTAGATTATGAAGAAGCTGACATTGCAAAATTACTAGCTGAACATTATGAAAAAGAAAATAATGAAAAAGACGCTATTGATTACTACAAAAAAGCACTTCTTCGCTATGTAAATAAAAAAAGTGAAAATCAAATAAAAGAAATATGGTCAAAACTTATTAGCGTTATTCCAGACGAAATAGACTTTTTCTTACTTGTTCAACGAAAAATTGCAAAAACAATTTCTGATGTTCGTAGTGCAACACTTATGCAAGACCTTTATGTGTACTACAAAGATCAAAAAGACTGGAATATTGCTATCGATATATTAAAGCTTATTTTAGGTATCGATGAAAAAGATTCATGGGCAAGAAAAGAACTCGTAGAATGTTTTAAAGGTAAATATTCAGCCCACAGCCAACTAGATGATTACATTCGTGTTTCTAACTTAAATCAAAGTTGGAGAAACGTGTTTGAAGCTATAAGTGACTTTGAAAAACATATTGCATTCGATGCAAAGAACTTTGTTTTCCACCGTTCATGGGGTGTTGGTGTTATACGTAAAGTTGAAAATGACGAAATTTCAATTAACTTTGGTAAAAAACATGGTGTTCGCGATATGTCTCTAAAAATGGCTGTAAACGCGTTACAACCACTCCAAAGAGAACATATCTGGGTTTTAAAAGCTACAAAATCACGCGATGAACTTGCAAAAATGGTTAAAGCGGATAAAGTATGGACATTAAAGACAATTATCAAGAGTTTCGATAATAACTGTGATTTCAAACGCATCAAAGCTGAACTCGTGCCATCAATTTTGACTACAAGTGAATGGACTAGTTGGAGCAATACAGCACGTAAGCAAATTGATAATGACCCAACATTTGGTATAAACCCTAATGACATAACAATGTATAATGTTCGTGAAAGAGCAATTTCTCAAGAAGAAAAACTTTCTAACGAATTTAAAGCACAAAAACAGTTCTTTATGAGACTAGACATTTTAATGCGATTTGCTCAAGAAGCTGATACAGAATCTGAGCTTTTTGCAGATATGTTTGAATATTTTGCTGCACACGTACGGTCATTTTCAGTTGTTAATGAACACACAATTGCTGCATTCTTAGTTTTAAGAAGAATAGTTGCAGAACATCCACACTTAGAAACTGGTAGCCGTGTAACTTTTGAGCAGTTCTATTCTGGAATAGAGAGCCCTGTTGCATTATACAATTCTTTAAAAGATACAAAGAATACGTTCTTACGTCAAGACTTTTTGCATTGTATTAAAACATTATTACCAAACTGGGCAGAGCAATATGTACTACTCTTCCCTGCTGTTCTACACCATGATATGCTTACATCTTTGTTAAACACAGGACATACAGACTTGGTAAAACAGATTGCAATTAATAGTTTTGAAAATTACCGCGATTACCGCGATGCAGCTATTTTCTTCTTTAAAGAAGCACAAACAGAAGATTGGTTTAAAGATACTGATATTTCTTTTGAAAAGCAATTAATTACGTTAATTAGAATAGTTAACCTTTGTTATAGAGAAATAGCTAATCAGCATGACACAACAGAGAATAAAAAAGTTATAAGAAATATTCAACAACTTTTATTCAAAGATGGTATTTTATTAAACTATATGCTTGAAAGTGACACTGAGACAATTACACGCTTGTACACTGTTGTAAATGATGTAAAAGACTTAGATCCAGCATTAAAGCAAGTGGTAAGAAACAGAATTCTAGAAAAGCACCCTGGATTTAAGTTCCATAATGCTATAGAAGAAAAAACTGTTATTCCGAGAGGATTAATTGTTACACTTGGAATGTTAAATAAGAAAAAACAGCAGCTTGAACACATTGTAAACGTAGAAATTCCCGAGAACTCAAAGGAAATTGGAGAAGCATTGTCTCAAGGTGACTTAAAAGAAAATGCAGAATACAAAGCTGCAAAAGAAAAACAAAGTCAACTTGATAATATCGCAACTCGTCTACAGGATGAAATATCAAAAGCTCAAGTATTTGACCCATCAACAGTTACCGTAGCTCAAGTAGGGTTTGGAAACACTGTTACATTGTTAAATAAAGTGTCCAATTCAACTGAAGAGTTTACAATTTTTGGACCATGGGAGTCAGATCCTGACAATAAGATTATTTCTTATATGTCTCCATTAGGGCATGCTTTACTTAATGCAAAAGAAGGACAAGAGCTAGATTTTGAAATAAACGAAGTTAAACATTCATACGAAGTAAAAAGTATTAAGATAGCTGAGTTTTAGTAAGACTTAAAAACATAAAAAAAGCACTACATTTGTAGTGCTTTTTTTTTTGCTTTACTATATTATTCCACGGTGCCTTGGGCAGGAGGTGGAAAGATGGACAGGGATTCTAATATACTTTTAGCCTTGGCTTTTATACTATTTGCAACTTCCCCCTCTGTAAGCGATTCAACTGTTGATCTAAGGCTAAGGTAAGGGTTTGTCTTATAAATATCAAGACCTGTACCTTGAGTAGACACATCTTTACTGGCCAAATAAGCCGCACAAACTTTTTCGAATTTTGAATTTTTATATTTTGCAAACTCTTTTCCTAAGGCATAGCGTAAGTTTTTCTTTTTATCATCATCAACAACTTCTAATGCAAGTACAACAACTGCATCAATACCATCATTAACATCATATTTTATAAGAGAGCTTGCAACATTTGCTTTTACCGAATCACTAACCATTGGAGCTTTTAAAAGCTCAATCATATATTCGATTCCCTCTTTGTATTTAAAAAATGCTAACGTATCGTAACATTTATTTTTTACCGTTGTTTCAGAGTCATTTTTTGCTCTATATAGTAATGCTGCACCAGCTTCTTTTAATTCTCTTTTAGTTATAGAATCAATTGCTTGAAGTCTAACCTTATAATGGTCATCCTTAAGTGATGATAAAATCATAGATGTTGCTTCGGGTGAAGTATTATCTGTTAATCCTTTTATCGCATATTCACGTAAATTTGGATCTGTAGAATCATATAAGTTAATGAGTATATCAGTTGAATCATCTGCATTCATAGCACCTATAGCTTCAGCAGCATACATTCTCACATACGAGTTTTCTTCATCATTTTCTACTAGCATATCATAAGTTTCGGGTGCTTGAAGCTTAGCTAATGATCTTACTACACTTTGTCGCTCCCCTGTTGTTAAATCATTTTCTAGGTACTCGACCAAAAAGGTTGCTTCGTTTGTGCCTCCTATTTCACCTAACGCTAATACAGATGCATTAAAAAAAGAACTATTATCACTATCAATGATAGCTGAAACTAAAGGGGCAGCCTCTGTGGCTTTAATTTTTGATACATAATTAATAAGAGCATTGACTGTAGAATTTCTTTCATCATAAGGGTCTTCTAAAATATATAAAGCAAATTCTTTTAGTGATTCATTAGAAAATTCTGAAAAATATGCAATTATTCTATCCTTAAGGGTAGTGTTTCTTGCGCTTTCAAATATTTCTGCAAGTTCTTTTGCATAAGAATCATCTTTTTCTGATATCAATGTTGTAACTAAGGCGCTAACTTCACCATCTAATCCAAACTGCAATGTTTCTAAACGTTGTTCACGCTCAGACTTAACTTCTTGTTCTTTTGATTCTTCCTTTAATTCCTCAGTCTCATTACTGCTCACCTTTTCTTCAACTGCTTCTTCAGTTACTGTAGTATCAGTTAAAGTTTCAACAACTGGTACTTCTTCAACTTGCGCAAACAGCACTGAAATAAAAAACATAAGTACATAAGATGATAATCTTTTTTTCATAAACAATCCTAGTGTTTTGCTGTATAGCGCTTCATAAAACTTGTTTTATATTCAGCAAATCTATTTTCTCTAATTGATTCTCTCACTTCTTTCATCATATTATGTAAAAAAGCAAGATTATGATAACTTGCAAGCATAGAGCTCGCAATTTCATTATTCTTATACAAATGACGCAAATATGAACGTGAATATGTTTTACATATTTTACAGCCACACTCTGGGTCAATAGGCCCAAAGTCTTCTTCGTAACGTACTTTTTTGATTGCAATTGGTCCATCTTTAGTAAAATACGAGCCATTACGTGCATTTCTCGTAGGAAGCACGCAATCGAACATATCAACACCATTGGCTATGGCTTCCAATATGTAGTCTGGCGTTCCGATACCCATTACATAGCGCACTTTATTTTTTGGTAAAAGAGCTGTTGTGTACGATAAATATTCACAATAGTCATCATATGGCTCTCCAACTGACAGTCCACCAATTGCAATACCTGGTAAGTCTAATTCAGAAACAAATTCAGCACTTTCCTTGCGCAAATTCTTAAAAAAGTTTCCTTGTACTATTGGAAAAAGATAGCCCATATAACCATCTTCACGACGTTCTAGCCACGTTTTTTTTGCTCGTTCCGTCCAAAGCTTAGTAATATATAATGCTTCCTTTGCTTTTTTTTCAGTAATCCCATGCCCTGTACAAACATCAAGTTGCATCTGTATATCTGAATTAAATTGAGCTTGTATATTTACAATAAACTCCGGCGTAAGAAAATGTTTAGAGCCATCAATATGACTTTGAAATTTCACGCCTTCTGTTGTAATTTTACGAAATGGACTCAATGAAAATACTTGAAACCCACCTGAATCTGTTAGTATATTTTTATTCCATGCAGAAAAACCATGTAATCCACCTGCTTTTTCAAGTACATCTCCACCTGGGCGTAAATACAAGTGATACGTATTAGCCAGAATGATGTCAAATCCTATTTCTTCTAAGTCATCTTTTGTTACTGCTTTTACCGTAGCATTTGTTCCTACTGGCATAAATACAGGTGTTTCTACTGTACCATGAGGTAATTCCAGTATACCGCAGCGTGCGTTACTGTTTTTGTCTGAATGTGTACATGTATAAATTTCTTTCATTTAAAAACCTCTTAATTTTAATATTATCGGCAAATTTATGTTCGAGCAAAACGCAATAAGACTATACTTATTCCAATAAAAACAAATACAGGGAGCCAAGCTCCTGCAAAAGGACTTAAGTAACCAAATTTTGCCATAAGCATAGTTACCATCTGCGTTACGTAAAATAATACGGCAGCACTAACACAAAGTGCTAAACTTACTAAAAGCACATTTTTCTTTGACTTTCCTGATAGGCCAATAGATAAAAATACAGTAATAAACATTACAAAGGGAAAAGAAAATTTTTCATGATACTGTGCACTTTCTTCTCCATGGGGCAAACCTGTTCTTTTAAGTTTATCAATATACTCTCTTGCTTCTTTTACACCTACTTCTTCAACTGAAACAACTATATTTCTAAAAGTTTCAGGACTTTCTGTGCTAATAAAATCAGAACCGCGCGAAAATACAAGTTCATTTCCATCATAGGTATAGGTAAAAGCATTAGAAAGATCCCAAGATTCACCATTCCATAATGCAGAATCTGCTCTAATAATTTTTTGCAGTGATTTGTCTTCATTTCTTATATATATATCAACATTAGTTAATCGCTTTTGAACATCATTATAAAAATCTATACGATATATAATCAATCCACCATCCGAAAGCACAACAATTCTATTATTATCATATGAAGTTGGCTCATTTAAAGCTGCGCTTTGAATATCCATTTTTTGTTTTAAACTAGGTACTACAATTTTGTCCTCAAAAAAGAATAAAGCTATACTAGCAATAAAAGAAAACATCAAAATTGGTAAGGTAAACTTAAAAAGAGATATACCTGACGAAAAAATAGCCGTTAATTCATTATTTGCGTATAGAGAACTAAGTGTATAAGCCGTAGAAAACAGTATTGCTAGAGGCATTGAAAATGACAGAGCCTTGGGAATATATAATATACTAATTTGAAATATAGTTCGAATCGATACCTCTTCAAGTATGTAAAGCCAAAGATTTATTAATAAATCAACCAGTAATAGTGCAAAACCGAAAAAAGCTAGAGTGCCAAGAAAAATGGGGAAAAATCTTCGTAACAGATAAAAAACCAATGTCATTCGCGCACTAGCCTCATAAAAAACACAAATCCTGCTAAAGCTACAAGTAAATTTGGTAGCCACATAGTAATAAAACCATCTACTCCATTTCGAAGCCCAAATTGCTGCCCAACTATTAAAAAAGCCCAGTACAGTACAGCAATTACTACACCTACAATAAGTCCGATTGTCTGCCCATTATGCTTTCCAAATAAAATTGCTACTGGAAAAGCTAAAAATGCAAAAAAGATTGAACCAAAAGGCAATGAAAATTTCTTATGGAATTCAAGTTCATACGTATTAAGTGTTTGAGGATCGGTCGTTTCGTCAGCTTCTAAGCGATCAATTTCACTTCTTAAATCATAAAAAGTCATTTCTCGTGGATTTGAACTTGAAAAAGAAGGGAAAAAATTTGAAGAAAATAAGTTCATAGAAGCGTTGCCTGCCTGTAAAAAATCAAAATTATCTTTATCATTTTTGTTCAAAAATGCAGCAGTTGTATTTGCCATATCCAACCTCATAGCAACCCCCTTATCCTCGGGTGAAACTACATTAACGTTTGAAGCAATAATTACTCTATCCTGCCCCTCTGAGTCTGTGTCAAATAACATAAGATCAGAAAGAACCGTCCCCTTAACTTCACCTATAACAAGAGTTGAATTTTCATAGCGTTTTATTGAATGTGATTCAAGTTCAACAGATGGATTTGATACCAATATTGATACATATAGTTTGTTATATGCTATGGTTCCCATAGGTAAAAGGTAATCATTTACAAAAAAAGATACTAGAGAAATTAATAAGCCTAAAATTATTGCTGGACTTAATAAAAACATAAATGAGTGCCCTGTAGAGCGCAGAATAAGTATTTCATTATCGCTAACCATTCGTCCTAGGCACATTAAAAAACCTACTAATGTTGCAAAAGGTGCTGCTTGCGCTATTATAAACGGCAATGAGTATACAATAAATAACGCTACTTGTGATACTGGTACTCTTTTTTCTAAAATATCCTCTGCGGTTAAAAGAAGATGGTTAACAAAGAATATAAGGAAAAAAAACAAAAATGCTATTGCAAAGTAAACCCACAATTCTTTAAAGAGATATTTTATGAGTATATGCTTGTTGCTTTTAATCATTGAATTTCACCATTATCGTCAAAAAACATTTAATTAAAACCTTTGAAAAACTTATACACCAGTGCTTCCAAATCCACCTATTCCGCGCTCAGTATCAGAAAGTTCATCAACGATTGTAAATTCGGCTTGATAAACTGGAGCTAAAACTACTTGCCCTATTCTATCACCATTATTAATAATAAAATCTTCTTGACCTAAATTTATAAGAATGACTTTTACTTCGCCTCGATAATCAGAATCAATCGTGCCAGGTGAGTTTACACAAGTCACCCCATATTTTAATGCAAGCCCTGAGCGTGGACGCATTTGTATTTCATATCCTAATGGTATTTCAAATCGTAATCCCGTTGGAATCATTTGCCTCATCCCCGGTTTTAAGCATACTGTTTCATCAAGGAGGGCACATACATCTGCACCAGCAGATCCAATAGTTTGGTAAGCAGGAAGAATAGCACCCTTCTCTGCTATGCATTTAACGATAATTTTTTCATGTATCATGTTAATAGTATACCATACAAAAGAAAAAGTGAAAAGAGGAGAGCTACATAATCAAAAAGCATTAGTGAATGGGTGCATAAGGATTGTCAAAATCTTCTATAGTCATTTTTTCGAGTTTTTTATAAATACTTGGTTCTACAAAATATGCTCTACCATCTCTCGGCGGTCTAGGAATAGAATTATGTGCAAGAATTGCATCATCCACATTTTTAATGTCTGAGAGGTACATATAAGGGTCACTAAGTGTTAATATTGAATTATCAACACTGACTATTGCATTTTCCTTAATAGATGGTACTGTTGTTACATTTCTGATATTTGTTCGTAATCCTGTTGCGGAAGTATAGACATATTCGCCAATTGAAATATACTTGTCTACAAAGACAGAGGATTCTGTCTCACGTTCAATTAATGAGAGTTCTACTTTTTCATCGTTATATGCAAAATCTGTTAACCAGTATCTAATTGCGTATGTTGTAGTATCATCAATGTAATATCCAATTACTTCATCACTAATTATAGTTTCATCTAAGCTTAATTCTAATGTATTTGTTTTTGGAAGCCATAATTCCCCATTAGCAAGCTCAGCTGTCAAGACATCAAATTTCATAGGTCGTTCAATCTTTACTTTAAAAACTGGATCTTCTTCATGCTCTTGCACTATGGGATTACCTAAGGTTGCATATGCTTGCCCCTTTTCCCAGTATTCAATATAAAGATTATCATCTATTCGTACTAAGTTTACTGGTACTGAAGAGTCTACAGGATATATTCCATCATAATAATATGTATAAAATGTTTTTAATGTAATTTGCGCGTCAAATAAACCATCTTCATCTTCAACTATGGAAATAATTTTTGAGCCATTTTCCCATATACCAGATATAATAGCATCACTAGGAATACTCGCTTCATTATTAAGTACATCCTGAGAAATGATCATAGCTGGATAAAAGATTAAAACAGTAAGTGCACATATTAAAAATTTAGTCATTACTACTATATCGGCATAAAAAAGTGAAAACTAGATAATTTCACTTAAGAAAGCATTTAAGTAAAGCAAGCCTTTTTCATTTAATGAAAAGTATCCGTTCTGCTTTTCTGCTAGACCTTTTTGTTCCCACATTTTAAAAGCACTGCCTAAGCGTTCTTCTAGAGAGCAATTAAAGCGATTAAAAAAAAGATCCTCATTAACACCCTGCCTTGTTCTAAAGCCCATCATTAAATATTCAAACATTCTATCTTCTTTTTTTAATATTTCATGTTCACAAATTGAATTGTCAATCACTAAGCTTGTAAACGAATCTACATTATTCCAAAAATTGATATAGCTTTGAATATCTCGTGTACCAGTAAATCTGTCTTGGCCTACAGTTCCACATGCGGCTGCTCCAAGGCCCACATAATCGTCCATTCTCCAATATGCTTTGTTATGTTCGCTTTCAAAATAAACTTCTTTTGCAAAGTTTGATACTTCATAGTGAATATAACCTCTACTTTGTAGAATTTCTTTTCCTAGTAACCATTGGGAATCGGAATCATCTTCATTATAGAGAGAACTGTTATTTTCTATTTCCTTAAATAAGGGTGTATTTTCTTCAAGAATTAAGCTATACAAAGAAATATGATTAGGGTCATATGATAAAACTGTTTCAAGACTTTTCATAAAGCTATCCATAGTAAGATACGGTAAACCAGTTATAAGATCTATTGAATATTGTAATATCCTGTTGTTTAATGACTTTTCTTCATTTTTCCATTTAGAGAGCGTTTCTAAAGCTTTTATACATTCCTCTTTGTTAGAGCGTCGATTCACATGTAAAAGAACAGAATCATTGAGGGCTTGAATACCACATGATATTCTATTAACCCCATACTTACTTAAAGTTTGTAAGTATAAAAAACCATTGTCTTTCGCAATTTCATATGGATTAACTTCAAATGTGACTTCTGCGTTAGTATCTAATGGACACAATTGCATCAGACCAGTAAGGAGAGTTTTTATTTGATTAGTTGTTAAAAGTCCCGGAGTCCCTCCACCAAAATATAGTGACTTCCATGAATGTATATTGTGTTTGGTGACTCGGTATTTAGCTTCTTTTAATAGTGCTAAAACATACTCATCAGGAACTATAGGCTTATAAGTAATGCTATTATTAGTGTTACATGCCCAAGGATTCTCTTCTGTTGAAACCACAGAAAAAAAGTCACAATAGGTACATTTTGATTTACAAAATGGTATTTGTATGTATGTATACACTATTTAATAGCTCTAATTGAATTAAAAGGATAATACTGAGCAACAACAGCTGCAGTAATATTTTGTTTTTTTATTTCTCCAAAAAATCGAGAATCCGCAGAAATAATACGGTTATCACAAAGTAAGAAGTACTCATCTTTTTGTAAAAAGATTTCGTTCGTTTTCCCTTGTACACCAATAGACATGTTCCAATTTTCTGGGTAATCGGCAGAATGAATATCATAATCAATTGTAGCGAGTTCAAACTCAGTAAGATAATGAGAATCCCCACCTTGTTTAATGTATGTTATATAATTATCCATGTAAAGAGTATCACCTGGTAGACCCACTATTCTATAAACTTCAGAGTCTCCCCAGCGTTCTGATTCAAATGGGCGAAAACGTTGAAAAGTTATCATACCAAACACAAAATCTAAAAATGATTGGTAACCAGTTTTAGTATCTACTGAACCATTTTGTATAGTTACCATGCTTCCGCGGTGCAATGAGGATGAAGAAGAAAACAAAGGGCTTCCGTTTATTAGAGGTGTAACAAAAACTACGCTACTTTGAGAGAACTCTGGTTCCATAAAAGGCGACGTAATTCGAAGTGGTCGAATTACAAACATAGTAATAAGTTGTAAAAAAATTAAAAGCAAAACCAAAGAAACTAATAAAATAAAAATATTTTTCTTTTTCTTTTGTCGCTGTGCATATGAAAAAAGATATGATTCTACTGCCATAATGATAGAATACCATATACAGCCTATGTTTTCAAGTAGCTATGAAAATATTATGGATTTTCCTTTACAAACTTTGCATTTGTAATATCATCGATATTAAGTTCTTCTTCTTTTAATGATTTCTTTTTCCATTCAATAAACTGTTTCTCTTTGAGTGTAGTTATAACTTTACGATTTTTCATAGCTTCTGCGAAAACTTGCCTTTTTTCTTCTATAAGCATTTCAGTTTGTGCAAGTTCAGTAAGTACTTCATCTTTTCTAAGATCGAGCTTATTAACATAGTGCTCAATGGCTAAAAAATCGTTGGAGTTAAAAAGAGTTCCAGAAGAACATCTTGCATTATGTCTATTCTGTGCTATCTCTTGTAATTCCAAATTCAATTTGTTAGCAATGCTGATAACCCTTCCTAGCTCTTCCTTAGCTTCATTTTCAGCAAATTCACGTAAATTAAGAACCTTCTGCAGTCCAAAGGAAAATTTTTTCATAGTTATGTATCATTGTGTAACAATGGCTGTTCAACAGCTTCTTGTACTGGTTCATCGGCACTAATTGAAGCGTCAGAGGTAAAGTGGAGAACATTTTCTTTTTTCCACTCATCTTCAGGAATAGGTACATTAGTTAGTTGAGAAAGAGCATTCATAGTTTCTTCAATGGTTGTATGTTCAAATTCGTCTTGTACTAAAAAATTATTGATAAGAGGATGTGCATCAATTGCAACATCTATTACAGGATTGCTACCCTTTTGATACGCTCCAACCGTAATCATATCCTCAGATTCAGAATAAGCTGCCATAAGTTTTCTGACCATTGCAACTGCTTCTTTTGTTTTTAAGCCAGTAACTCTATTTGCTAGACGACTAATACTTGCAAGAACATCTATTGCAGGGAAATGATAGGATTGGGCTAAAGAGCGACTTAAGACAATATGTCCGTCTAAAATACCTCGAACGGTATCTGATATAGGCTCATCCATATCATCACCATCTACCAAAACAGTGTAAAAACCTGTAATCGAACCTTTCAATGAAGTACCGCTTCGTTCAAGAAGCTTCGGCATAGTTTCAAAAACACTTGGAGTATACCCCCTTTGCGCTGGTGGCTCTCCAATAGATAGTCCTATTTCACGCTGAGCCCTGGCAAAACGTGTAACAGAGTCAAACATAAGCATTACATCTTTGCCTTGATCTCTAAAATATTCTGCTACTGCTGTAGCAGTATAGGCTCCTCTAAGCCTTGAAAGGGGGGATTGATCAGATGTTGCAGCAATTACTACAGAGCGTTTTAAGCCTTCTTCACCGAGATCTCTTTTAATAAAGTCTATAACCTCGCGACCACGCTCACCAATTAATGCAATAACATTAACATCAGCATTCGTATTACGCGCTATCATACCTAATATTGTCGACTTTCCTACACCAGAACCTGCAAAAACACCCATACGTTGACCTTTACCAACAGCTAAAAAGGCATCAATTGCACGAACTCCTGTTACAATTCTTTCTTCAATAGGTTTTCTATCTAAGGGATCTGGAGGAGATGCAACTACTGGATAATAAGTATCAGTAATTATATCTGGCTTTTTGTCATATGATTTTCCCGTAGCATCAAGAACTCGACCAAGTAATTCAGGTCCTACCCCTACTTCCAGTACACTGCCAGAAGAAACTACAGTGCTACCAATTTCAATACCTGTGGTTTCTCCATAAGCCATAAGTTGTACAATCTTGTCATTTAGACCTACTACTTCAGCTAATACAGTAGAATTAAGTGACGGAATATGTATGGTACAAAGTTCACCTATAATTGACTGAGGACCATTACTTTCAATAAGCATACCTTTAACACTTATAACAGATCCTGTACAATGTATTGTTTCTGTTTTTTCTATCCTGGAAAGGTATTTATCAAAAATATCACTCATAACTATTCACCAGCAACAGAAACCGTTTTAGTGATATTTTTTATAGGAGTAATTTCGAGAATTTTTTGTTCAAGTTCATTTAACTGTGTTGAAATTCTAGCATCAATTGAACCAAAATCGGTTTCAACAATACAGCCGCCTTTTTCAACAGTGGAATCTTCTGCAACTGTTATATGCTTAACGCTTTCTACAGCATCCATAAAGTCTTTTGTGTGCTCTGTAGTTAACTGAACATCGGCGAGGTTTACCCTAATAACAACATCTCCACGCCCTTTTACTTTACGTAAAGCTTGTATTACATTAGACATAACAACATTTCTTTGACTTTCAGAAATAACTTTTACTACTTTTCTTGAAATAAGAAGAACTAGTTCAACAATTTGTTGCTCTGTTTCATCTAAAATAATTTTACGTTTATCCATTGTTTTTTCAAGAACGATATGTAAGCGATCTATTAAACGTTGTACTTCTTGTTTTCCCGTTTGATATCCATCTTCATGTCCAGCTTCAAATCCATCACGCTTAGCATCGCTTACATTTTTTGCATGGCGTTGCTCGGCTTCTTGAATAATTTCTTGTGCTTTGTTTTCAGCTTGCCGAATTATAGCTTCTGCTTCATCCTCAGCTTCTTTTTTTAATACGGATACTTGGTCGGTTTTTCTTTTAACTTCAGCAAATGCAGCTTGTTCGGCATTTTGAACGATTTTTTTAGCTTCTTCTTCAGCATCTTCAAGCATTTTTTGCTTTTCAGACTCCCACTGCTGTTTAAACATTTCAGCTTCTCGACGTAAATCATCAGCTGTAGGACCAATAAACTCAGGAACTTCTTCAAGTACTTCCTCAATTACATCTGGTACATAATTGTGCGATAAGGGTAATAACACACTGTCTGAGATTTTTTTAATTTCTGTTGGTCGAAAAACTGCTTTTGCCATAGTCTATCCTTATACGACCAATTCATCTTCACCGGATCGAGCAATAACAATTTCACCCGAATCTTCAAGACGTCTGATCGTCGATACAATTTTTTGTTGAGATTCTTCAACATCTTTAATACGTACAGGCCCCATAAACTCCATATCTTCTTTTAGCATACTTGCAGCACGCTTTGACATGTTACGGAAAATTTTATCCTGTACTTCAGTATCGACAGATTTAAGCGCTTTCGCGAGCTCTTGTGTATCAACTTCACGCATAACTTTTTGTATAGCACGGTCATCAAGCATAACAATATCTTCGAATACGAACATACGTTTTTTGATTTCTTCAGCTAAGTCTGGATCATCTTCTTCTAGAGATTCAATAATTGCTTTTTCAGATGAGCGGTCAACAAGGTTAAGAATTTCAACAATACTTTCAACACCACCAGCCGCTGTATAGTCTTCACTAGAAAGAGTTGACAGTTTCTTTTCAAGAACACGTTCAACTTCGCGTAGTACATCAGGAGATGTTCGGTCCATGGTAGCAATACGTCTTGCTACTTCACTTTGCACTTCATCCGGAAGGTTTTGTAAAATAATTGATGCCTTATTAGGTTCTAAGTATGCAAGAATAAGCGCAATTGTTTGCGGATGTTCTTGTTGAATAAAGTTTAAAAGGTGTGCAGGGTCAGTACGCCTAATAAAGTCAAATGGTCTAACTTGCAATGAACTAGTAAGTCTGTTAATAATGTCAATTGCTTTTTGGCTACCAAGTGATTTTTCAAGAAGTTCACGAGCAAAATCAATACCACCAGATGTGATAAAGTTTTGAGCTTGTATCATTTCTTGGAATTCGCGTAATACAGCATCCTTGAGTTCAGCATCAACTGTTTCAAAGCGTGCAATTTCAAATGTTAATGTTTCAACTTCATCTTCTCGCAAATGCTTAAAAATTTCTGCAGAAAGATCAGCACCTAGCGAAACCATAAATATAGCAGCTTTTTGCCGTCCATTTAGGTTTTTATAATCTTTCTTTTTTGAGCCACCACCGGAAGATTTTGCTTGCGTTCCTGCCATATGTTATTCCTCCATCAACCATGAGCGAATGAGCATAGCAACATCCTCAGGATGTTCCCGGGCAATAGTAATTGCATTTTCCTGTAGCTCTGCTCTTTCTCGTTCCTCAACTGACATAGTAACTTCCATACCTGCCTGCTGAGCTTCCCATAGGGTTCTTTCACGCTCAAGCTGATGTTTACGTAATAGTTCTTCTTCGCGAAGTCTTCTTCTTCGCTCAAGTTCTCGTGTTACAAATCTAACTATAATAAATGCTAATAAGATTGCAATTATCGATACAATGGCAATAAGGATTGTACGTCTTGTTTGCTCTTGGCGTAGGAATTCTTGATCTTCAAGAGAAAACTGCAACGTACGGTCAAATTGAACATTTCGTACAACAACAGTGTCGCCTCTGGATCTATCATACCCTACAGCACCTTGAATAATTTCTTCTACCGAAGTTATTTCATCTGTAGTGAGAGGTATGTAGTTTCTTTGTATTTGGCCACTAGGCGAAATTATTAAATTTCCCGCGTCATCATATTCTCTTTCCCAACGCCCGTCAATATTAACAGATACAGTAACTTTGCCTTGTGATGGGCTTCTAACTTCTTGTGTTTGTCGTGTATTTATTGCTTCATTTCTAGTTACAGAGCTCTCAGTATTTATACCGTATACGTTTGACATATCTGAATATACAGGAGGATTTTGCCCTTCAACCCCTGCAGGACCTTCAGGATTAAAACCTGTGCCTCTCCATTCTTTATTTATTTCTTGTGAAGAAAGTGTTACTGAGTCAAAAATCTCACCATCAAAATAAGGTGTATCAGGGTTGTCTTCAATTCTTGTAAACGGAAAATATTCTGTTGTAGTACTTTCTTGTTGAGACATATCCATGTCGATACTAATATTTAAATCTCGCACTCTGTCAGCACTATAGATCTGTTGAAGAGCATCAAGTACTTCTTTTCTCTGAATTGCTTCGAAATTCTTTATAAGAAGTTGCTCTTTTTCAATAATATCAACTCTTTCAATATCCTGAAGTCCTTCAAAATCATTTAATACAATTCCTGCAGCATCAGTAATGGTTATGTTTTCTGCAGTTAAACCTGCAATAGCCATCATGAGTAACTTTTGCACGCCTTCAATTTTTGTTTTATCAGTAATAAAATCGCTTCCTGGCTTTTGTGTTAAGATAACACTTGCAGAAACTGGTTTTTGATCTTCGGCGAACAATTCTCTTTCTGGCATAGCAATCATTACATCTGCTCTGTCGATATCATCAATTGCTTCAATATGATTTGTGATTTGTGCTGTTATTGCTCGCTGTAAGTTCACATCATTAGTAAAGTCACTTGTTGTCCACCGTTCAATATCAAACAGCGCCCATGGGTCTACATTATTAGGTACAAGATCATCAGTTACTAGAATTTGTCTCATTCTACGAGCAGTTGCTTCATCTTCAACAAACATCATGCCTGCTTCAGTTACATCTACAGACACATTTTCTTCAGCTAATCTAAACACAATTTGATCGCGTAGCACTTCATCAGTAACAGCTACGCTAAAAAGAGGAATCGTTGTTGGTTGAGAAGAAATAGTTGGAATAAGTATTAAAGCAAGAATAAAGACTACCGCTATTCCTGATACGATTACTTTTTGAACAACTGACCACTTTGACCAGAAGTCTTTTATTTGAGAAAAAAGCTTTTTAAGCCATTCGTTCATGAAACCCCTCCCATCAGGACCATAACTCCTGTGAACGAACACACGTTATTTGATTATATTATAACATAATAATTACAATTTGTCTACCCTAAATAGTAACTAGGCCTGCTATATAAACAAAAAAGAGTCACAACAGTTCTGTTATGACTCCTCTTCAGTTATTAATAATTATCTTGTTGTAGTAATCTCACTCCAAGCTTGTGTTATTCGGCTTATAACAGTATTAGCTAGAGTTAAAGAAAGATTAGCTTCTGCCATTGAAATTGTCACATCATGAACATCTACTGAATCAGGATCAACGATGACTTGCTGTGAAATAGCACTTGCATCCATTTGCTTATCATTTACTGAACTCATAGCATCTATTAAAAAGGTATCAAAAGAACCCTTATTAGAAACACCTTCAGAAGTCTTTGTGTTTTGTGTCAAACCTGCAATTGTGCCGGTTCCGATATGTGCTGTATTAGAGCGAATCATTTGTAATTCATTTATCATAAGTCCCACCTTACTTAATTATAATTCTTTTATTGTCCTATTGCAAGTGCTTGCATGAACATTTCTTTTGACCCTTGAATAACGCTAGTATTTGCTTCATAAGCTCTAGAAGCAGCTATAAGGTCAACCATTTCATTTACAATATTAACGTTTGGATATTCTACATACCCAGCATTAGGACCTGCTTTAATTGCATCCGGGTGGCTTGGATCGTATACTAAACGACCTTGACTTTCGTCTTGTGCTATTTCCATAACACGAACGCCACCGCCAATTCCATTGTCTAAACCTTCTGGAGTAAATGGACTTCTGAAGGTAGGATTGTCTTGCACACTTGCTAAAACAACACTTGATTTTTTAAATGCACCACCCTCTTGTGTTCTTGTTGTTGAAGCATTAGCAATATTATTTGATATTACGTCTGTTCTAAGTCTTTCTGCACTCATTCCTGTTGCAGCTATATTTATGCTTGAAAATAAACCCATTTATAACTCCTTATCGTAATACAACTTTCATTTGTGAAAACTGAAAATTTTGTAATTGAGTAAGCAATTGATAGTTCATTTGTGTTTTTAATACATTCATTGCTTCTTGCTCTGCATCAACATTATTTCCATTTGCTTTTACCGTTGAAAGATAATCGGTAACACGTCTTGGTTCAACTGTTTGATAATCTATAAAAGTGTTTGTTTGAATGTGTCTTGGATCAGTTGTAGAAAGTGAAATTGCTTTATGCGCTTGTTCTTCTGAATCGAGAGCGCGCTTTAATTCGCTTTCAAAGTTGACATCGCTTCTCTTAAAGTTTGGCACTTCAGAATTTGCCAAGTTGTGAGCTGTTACTTCATAACGAGTTGAACTCACATCTAATGCTCGATGTAATAAATCTACTGTTTTTGTAAATCCTGTCATATAGTCTCCTATAAAACCCCGCGTTAGCGGCGCATCATGGAGGATGCGTATATGCAGTTTTAAAAGTAGCACTTTTGAAACTGCAATAAAAAAAATAACATGGATGTCATTTTTTTTATACTTCTCCCCTGAGGTAACTTAAGTTTCCCCATCCCATACTATAATTTTCGGCTTTTTAAAAAATAAGTTTAGATTTTTAATCATTTTTTTTTGTAATAATGCTTTATTCCAGTTCCTCTAATTCCTCTAAATCTTCCGCATCTTCAAATTCTTCTAAGTCATCATTGGATATAACTGGAGCATTATGAGGTAATGCATATTTTGGAACTATTTTCTCGTCTTTTTGTTCAAATTGTAATAATTTCTCTGCATTTACACCAAGCAAGTCTGCAAGGTCATGAGCAAGAGACATTTTTTCTTCAACTGCAGTTTTATTTTTAGAAATCAACTCAAACAAATATACAGACTTAGAAAAGCCCTTAAGCTTCATAAATGCTGCACGTCTACACTTAAAACTATTACGAACAGCAAGAAATGTATCATAACTAACTAAAACAGATGTTCCACAACTTTTATTAGCTTCTTCAATGCGAGAGGCTAAATTTACCTCAGGTCCCATAACAGTGTAGTCTAATCGTTTTTCAGAACCAATATTTCCCAAAATAACTTTTCCAGTACTTATTCCTATTCTTGTAAACAGAGGTTCCTTTATTTTACCACTTGAAATTAGCTTTGAATTAAGAATTTCTTCATACTTTTTCATTGTAAGCGCTGCTTCACAAGCTTTTTCCGCATGATTTGCCCCTGCACCACCAGGACCACCAAAAAAGGCTAAAATACCATCTCCAACCAGTTTTGATACAGTACCACCAAATGTTTCAATAACCCCACTCATTTCACTAAAATATTCATTTAGAACGGTAATAAGATTATCTGGTTCCATCGTTTCCGAAAGAGTAGTAAACCCCTTAAGATCAGTAAACATAATTGTTAAATTTTCGTATTCGCCACCTATTCTTAATACGGAAGGGTCATGTTCAAACAAGTCAACAATTGCAGATGGTACATAACTTGAGAAAGCTTTTTGTAATGAACTACGTTGTTCTTTTGTCTTTGCAAGTTCTATAACGAGGCAAGCTGTACTAAGTATACGTATAAAAGGTGCAAGTAGATTTGTATTTATTGGCTGATATGCTCCATCAATACTTTTACTACCCAAAAAGGCAAAGCCAAAAACAACGCCTTTTTTAAAAAATGGTACAGATAGGCTGTGCTCTCCGTGAGGCATAAATCCTTTATTACCAATACAATCAGTGCGTTCTGCAACCGATTCTACAAGAAATACTTCACTTGGATCATTTTCTTTATAGTATTCGATACTTAATTTATCATTTGCTGTAATATTGGAAAATGCTACATAAGATATTTCGAGATTATCAATAATCCATTGGGCAGCTACCTCATACAACGAGTCCATTTTTGTCGATGTTAATAAGTCTTCTTCTAGTTGATTAAAGTCAATTTTATGTGTGGATGTACTTTTTATATTTTTTTCGTCTTCTGTTTTTAAAGAATTATTATCGGTAGCAGGCTCCACGGAATCAACATTATTGTGAAAACTGTTACTCACAGCTTCATGTAATACCGTTTGTATACTATCAATTTCCCCTGTGTCTTCTAACAATTGATAATAATAAGTACGTTCAGCAAAATATCGTGCAAAACACATAAGTGAACTCACTAGAATAAGAATTGCAACTATGATATATATCCAAGGTGAAAAAGTATGACTAAAAAATGAATACTGAGTATTAATAAATACGTAAGCATGAAGTAAAAATGCGAAAAATAGTATTAATGCAGTAATCAAAAATATGCGATTAGCTTTCACCCGCTCTCCTAATAGTATCTACATTTTTTACATTATCGCAAAAATGTTTTAATGCGACAAGTTGTTCTGAAACGCGCTCCGGAGCTGGTCCACCGGCAGTTGTTTTATGCGTAACGCAAGCTTCAATTTTTATATATTCATATACGTCATCTGTTATTAAATCAGACAAAATCTTATAATTTTCTATCGGCAAATCTTCAAGATTTATTCCTTTTTCAATACAAATTTTCACGGCATTTGCCACTACTTCATGTGCTGTTCTAAAAGGCATTCCTTTTTTTACAAGATAATCTGCAAAATCGGTCGCATTTGCGTATCCGCCTATACATGATTGAAGCATCTTTTCTGCATTCCACTTCATTGATCCAATCATACGAGTAAATATTTCCAAGCATGAAAATACTGTATCATATGCTGAAAAAAAACTTTCTTTATCTTCTTGTAAATCTCTGTTATAAGAAAGCGGCAGTGCTTTCATCATGGTTAAAAGAGCAATAAGATTACCATATACTTTGCCTGTTCTACCCCGGATAAGTTCAGCAAAATCTGGATTCTTTTTTTGAGGCATAATACTTGAACCTGTAGACCATTTATCTGAAAGATCAATAAATTTAAATTCTTCTGTAGCCCATATAATAATTTCTTCACAAAATCTTGAAAGATGAGTCATAATAAGGGAAAATGCAGCTGACATTTCAATAAAATAATCTCTATCTGAAACGGTGTCCATAGAGTTTTGAGTAACATCTGAAAATCCAAGGCTTTTTGCTACTGCATGTCTGTCCAATGAAAGGCCACTACCTGCCAGAGCTCCAGCTCCTAAGGGAGAATAATCAACACGCTTTAAAGCATCTTGAAGGCGCTCATAGTCTCGTTTTAACATCCATGACCAAGCGCAAAGATGATGAGCAAGCGTTACAGGTTGTGCACGTTGCAAATGTGTATAGCCTGGCATAATTGTTCCAGTATGCTGTGCTGAAATATCGATTAATGTTTCAATTAGCGTTAATAGCCTTGTTTGCATACTAGGAATGGCATGGCGTAAATAGAGTCTTTCATCTAAAGCTATTTGATCATTTCGGCTTCTTCCTGCATGAACTTTTTTTCCAACTTCACCCAAGCGTTCTGTTAATACACCTTCAATAAAAGAATGAATATCTTCAGCATCAGTGTCAATTTCTAATTTTTTATTCTCTAATTCACTGAATATTATTTTGAGCTCTTTAATAATACTTTCTGAGTCAGTTTTTGGTATAATTCCCACATTACCTAGCATAGTAACATGAGCAATACTGCCTTTTATATCATCAAAGGCTAGCCTAGAATCTACATGAATTGAAGTTTCAAATGCAATAGCCTCAGCATCGGGCCCTTCTTCAAAACGCCCATGCCACAGTGGTTTTTTTTCTGCCATTTTTTTACCTATGTATATTATATATGCAAACTAATATTTTAACAAGCTTCCTTAATTAATAATTATTAATTATTAATTATTAATTGCTATATCCGTGCTACGCCTGATTTTTTTGCAGCTTCGGCTACAGCGCTAGCAACAGCTTTTCCAACTCTTTCATCAAAGGCTGCAGGAACAATGTAATCTGGTGTTAATTCATTATCAGCTACAAGATTAGCAATTGCCATAGCTGCAGCAACTTTCATGTCATCATTTATGTCACTAGCTCGAACATCGAATGTTCCACGGAAAATTCCAGGGAAAGCCAAAACATTGTTAATTTGATTAGGAAAATCACTTCTACCTGTAGCAATAACTTTTGCTCCACCCTCTTTTGCTTCATCTGGAAAAATCTCTGGGGTTGGGTTTGCACAGGCAAAAATAATCGCATCTTTGTTCATGGTTTTTACCATGTCGGCGGTGACTGTACCAGGTGCACTTACACCAATAAACACGTCAGTTCCTTTTAAAATATCGGCAAGATTTCCCTCTTGTTTATCAAGATTTGTAACTAGTGCAATTTCATCTTTAATGGCATTCATACCATCTTTTCTGCCTTGGTATACAGCACCAGTTCTATCTGCAAGTATAATATGTTTAAAGCCGCAAGCAAGCAAAAGCTTTGTATTTGCAATACCCGCAGCTCCTGCCCCATTTACTACAATTTTGACATCTTCTTTATTTTTTCCAACTACTTTTAATGCATTTAAAAGTCCAGCAACAGTTACAACAGCTGTTCCGTGTTGGTCGTCATGAAAAATAGGAATATCACATTTTTCTTTTAATTTTTTTTCAATTTCAAAACAACGAGGAGCTGAAATATCTTCTAAGTTTACCCCGCCAAAGCTTCCAGAAATTGCATAAATAATGTTTACTATTTCGTCAACTTCTTTAGTCTTTACACACATTGGAAAAGCGTCCACTCCACCAAAAGCTTTAAAAAGCACACACTTTCCTTCCATAACGGGCATTGATGCTTCAGGTCCAATATCTCCAAGGCCTAAAACTGCTGTACCGTCGCTTACAACTAAGCACATATTTCCTCGCCCTGTCAGATTATAACTTTCATCAATGTTTTTTTCTATTTCTAAACACGGCTGTGCAACACCCGGTGTATATGCAAGAGATAGGTCTTCTTTTGTTTTAACGGGAACTGTTACATCAACGGTAATTTTACCTTTCCACTCTCTATGTTTTTTTAATGATTCTTGTGCGTAATTCATGAGTATACCTCGTTCGTTTTGATACTATTTTATATAAATATACTACAGGAAAAGAGGGAAAAAAGCAAGGTGATTATTTAATTAGCAACTACGAATGCCTAATTCCTAATTTTTAAACTCACAAGTTCTAGGGAGCGGTTTGAACTGCACCCCATTTTTGTACCCGTGGAGAATCCAAAGCTGTTTAAAAAAGGTAATTTTAAATAATTAGTGTGTTACAACAATAAAAAGCGTTAAGAGGGGTCTGGGGAGACGAATCGCAACAGACGTAAAAATTAACTTCCTGTCAATTTTTACTTACCGAGTTTCAGCAATGCTAAAACATCGTGTATTATTAAGTTATGTGCCATCCATGGCACAAGTTTTGCGTTTGTAAGCCCAGCTTACGCCCTTTTCACGCTTAAAAGAAGAAGTTTGCGTCTTATCAAAGACAGAAATATATCTTAAACTAAGAAAGCTTGACTGCTAGTCAAAATTTTAAAAAGTTTCTTTTCTCCAAGCACTCGGGTTTCCAGGTCCAACCCATTTATTTAGTGCGAAAGAGTTAGACAAACTCGCGCTAATAAACTTCTTTGCTAAATGCACGGCTTCTTTTACAGAAAGACCTTTGGCTAAGCCTGAAGTTATGGCAGCAGCAGTTGTACACCCTGCCCCATGTGTCCACTCAGTATCTAAAAGAGGTGCTTCAACTCGTTCCATTGTGTTTCCGTCAAAGAAAATATCAATAGAAGTTGAAAGGCCTTCAAGTTTTGCTACCTTTGAGCCACCCTTAATAAATACATTTTTTGCACCCTTAGAGTGAATAATCTTTGCAGCTTCTTCCATTTCGGCTAGTGATTTAGGAGAAGGCATACCAGCAATCTGTCCAGCTTCAAAAAGGTTAGGTGTTGTAACTTCACATAATGGAAGTAACTTACTAATTACTGCTTCATTTAAGCCAGGGTTCAATGCTTCATCGGCACCCTTACACACCATTACAGGATCAAGTACATATTTTTTTACGTTATAATCTGTTATGAATTCTCGTGCAAGTTCTACGGCATAGTCAGTTCCAAGCATACCTGTTTTGCATGCCTCTACACCAACACCTTTAAAAATTGTTTTAAGCTGTTCTCTTAAAGTATTTTCATCAATAGGGAAAACGCCATGGCCCCAGTTGTTATCAGGATCCATAGTGGCAATGAGCGTAACAGCCGTCATTCCGTATAATCCATATTCTTGAAATGTTTTTAAATCGGCTTCTAAACCTGCACCACCCGATGCATCAGAGCCAGCAATTGTTGCAACTTTTATCATCATTATTCCTCAAAAAATATTTAATACAATAATAGTACATGAGAATAAAAAAATAATCAAGTTACGTTGAATCTATCCAATCAAATCTAAAAAGTACTTATGAACGCTTGAGTCATTCGTTACTTCTGGATGAAAGGCAGTTACTAGCTGGCGCCCTTGACGTGCTGCAACAATTTTATCATTTACAACAGAAAGTATTTCTACATCGTTTCCAGCTTGAACTATGTAAGGGGCACGTATAAAAGGCATTTCAATGGACATATTTGCAAAAGCACTTGTAGTATTAAAACTTCCAAGTTGTCTTCCGTAAGCGTTTCGCTTTACTTCTATATCCATGGTACCAAAATGAACTGTTTCATCATCGTGTAGTTTATTAGCAAGTAAAATCATACCAGCGCAAGTGCCAAAAACAGGAAGACCATTTTCAATTACATTTTTAAGAGGATTAAAAAGATTAAGTTCATGGAGGAGTTTTCCCATTACAGTACTCTCCCCCCCTGGAAGTATGAGTCCATCAAACTTTTTATCAAGGTCTGCTAACTTTCTAATTTCAAAGGAATCAACTTTTAGACTATTGAGCATGTCTACATGCTCAATAAAAGCGCCTTGAACGGCGAGAACTGCACAGGTCATTATTTTCCGCGCTCTGCCATTAAAAGTTGAATTTCATCGGCATTAATTCCAACCATGGCTTCGCCAAGATCTTCTGAAATTTCTGCCAATATTTTAGGATCGTTAAAGTTTGTAACTGCTTTTACAATTGCATTTGCTCTTTTTTGTGGGTTTCCACTTTTAAAAATACCTGATCCAACAAATACACCTTCTGCTCCAAGTTGCATCATAAGAGCTGCATCTGCAGGAGTTGCTACCCCACCTGCTGCAAAGTTTACTACAGGAAGTTTTCCATTTTCATGAACATACATTACAAGTTCGTACGGTACTTGAAGTTCTTTTGCCGTATTGTAAAGCTCATCTTTTGAAAGAGCAGTAATTTTTCGAATTTCGCGTTGCATCATTCGCATGTGAGTAACCGCTTGTACAACATCGCCTGTTCCAGGCTCTCCCTTTGTTCTAATCATCGCAGCACCTTCGTTTATACGCCTAAGTGCTTCACCTAAATCTTTTGCACCACACACAAAAGGAACATCAAATTCAGCCTTATTGATGTGATAAATTTCATCGGCTGGAGTTAGTACTTCACTTTCGTCAATATAGTCAATTTCAAGAGCTTGTAAAATTTGAGCTTCAACAAAGTGTCCAATACGGCATTTAGCCATAATAGGAATAGTTACGGCCTTTTGTATTTCTTTAATCAGTTTTGGGTCGCTCATCCTTGAAACGCCACCTGCAGCTCGAATATCTGCAGGGATTCTTTCTAAAGCCATAACAGCACAAGCGCCCGCATCTTGGGCTATTTTTGCCTGTTCAGCGTTCATAACGTCCATAATGACGCCACCTTTAAGCATTTGAGCAAGCTGTTTGTTTAATTCAAATCGTTTAGTATCCATAGTGTTTTCCTCAAAAATTTTATAATTCAAACTTTGAAAGTCTTTCACAGGCTTCAATAACCGACTCGCGGTGTCCAAATGAACTAAAGCGAATAAAGCTTTCACCTGCTGGACCAAAACCTGCACCTGGTGTTGTTACTATATGACATTGGTTTAATATTTCATCAAACATCTCCCAACTTTTTTTGCCAGGAAACTGAACCCATAAGTATGGTGAGTTACCGTCACCAAAAATATTGATGCCTAGTTTTTGGAAATTTGGTTTAAGAAGAGCCTCTTTTATGAGACGCACATTTTCAAGGTAGTAATCTACCAAACCTTTCATTTCTTTTAAACCTTCATTTTCAAGTGCAGCAAGACCACCAGCTTGAGCAATATTAGAAGCGCCATTAAAAATTGTAGTCATTATGCGGTTCCAGTCATTAATAATTGGTGTTCCATCAGCATATTTTAGATTTTTAGGCACTACAGACCAACCTAAGCGCACACCGGTAAAGCCAATTGGTTTTGAAAATGAGTTTATTTCAATTGCGCAGTCCTTTGCACCTTCTATTTCAAAAATTGTTTTTGGTATTCCTTCTTCTCTAACAAATGCAAAATACGCAGCATCGTAAATAATAATACAACCTTTTTCTTTTGCAAAATTAACTAATTTTTGTAATTCTTCTTTTGTAGAACTTGCTCCAGTTGGATTATTAGGTGAACAAAAATAAATGAGAGAGTTTTCTTTCACCACTGATAAATCAGGAAAAAATCCATTTTCTTCAGTACATGGCATATACACAATACCCTCATAGCCATCTTTTCCTTCGCCTTTTGCTCCTGCTGCACCAATCAAGACTGAACCATCAACATACACAGGGTATGCAGGGTCTTGTACGGCCACATTTACATCATTTCCAAAAAGGGCTTGTATACGTCCAATATCGCATTTTGCGCCATCTGAAATAAATACTTCATCTACTTCAACCATACCAGGATAAAACACTTTTGCAATTTTCTCACGTAAAGCTGTGTTTCCTTGCTCATCGCCATATCCAGAATAGCCTTCTCGTGTTCCCAATCCTTCAACATAGTCAATCATAGCTTGCTTTATATACGGTGTAATTGGCTCAGTAGTATTTCCAATTCCTAAACTAATTATATTAGCATCAGGGTGCCTAGCTGAAAATTCCCGTCTTCTTTTTGCAATTTCAGGAAAAAGGTATCCAGCAGCAATATTTTGTAAACCTTCGTTTCTTTTTATCATATATTTCTCTCCAGAACTTTAATAATGTTAAAAAAGTATAGCATAAATAAAAAAAAGAGTAAACTACAAAAAAAA
>CAYJHL010000007.1:0-25766 GCA_964369585.1 uncultured Treponemataceae bacterium
CAGGAAAATACGTTGCAGACCTTGATTTTTTTCTAAATGTGAGTAAAATAGTAGAATATACTAAATTTTAAATTATGTGTGTGTAATCACATAGTTTGTACTAAAGATGGTTTCATCTTAAGGAGGCTGAATATGAAAAAAGCAATTGTGTTGTTTTTAGTGATGATGTGTTTTGTGACTGTGGGATTTGCCCAAATTCCTGAAAACTTGAATGTTGAAACAATCTCTGAGGAAGGTAAAACTGATGAAGGCTTACCATATCTAATGACAATTCAACTTTTACCTGCAACTGGTGAATCTTTTTTTACGTTCTCAATGCATACAGATTTATTTGAACAAAGTACAGCAATGATTACTATTAGAGACCGAGTTGAACAATTTTTACAAGAACGAAAAATTTCTGATACTGCTGGTGAAGGTGAACGCACAGATCAACAATACTATGGATATAACTACCGTGGTGCAGACACTACTAAATATGACAACGTAAATAACATGACTCACTATACTTCAAGAATTCGTTTTACTGAAGTTAGAGAGCTAAATTACGCAGATAACTAATAATCTGGCTATCTTTTGATAGCCAAAAGAAAACTCAATAATCCTCGGAGAATAGAATGGACGTCCAATCCCTAGTTAAAAATTTGCACCCACTTGAAGTACGTGTGTTGCTAACATATAAAAAAGATGAAGAGTTAACTTCACAAAAACTTCAAAACGAACTCGATTATAAAGAAGGGCATGCAAACCAAGCTTTTTCTTGGCTTGTTGGAAAAGAGCTTGCCACTGTTATAAGACGGGAGGAGCACACTTTTTTTGAATTAACAGATTTGGGAAAGGTATTTGCAAAGGATGGACTTCCTGCAGAGCGCATATTTAACTATGTAAAAGAAAATGGTGAAAAATCTTTGCCAGAAATTGCATCTGCATTAAACATTGAAAACAAAGATGTTGGTTCTGCATTTGGTTCTTTAAGCAAAGCAGGGGCTTTAAAAATGAGTCCTGAAAAAAAAGCAGTGTATGAAGGTAAAGACCTACCTGAAAGTATTCTTGTGGCTCGCGATATTCTGCAAAAGGCGGTGAATGCCCCTGAAACTACGCTTGATATTCAATCATTGTCAAAAGAAGAACTTGATGTCATGAATACAATGGCAAAAAAACGTGGAGCCACTGATAGTGCTTTTAGAATTGTTGAAAGAGAAACAGTTGTACATACACTTCTTCCAATTGCTACAGACGTCACTGAGGCTTTGAAAAAAGCAGGTGTTACCGGCAATGAAATTGGAAGTGTAACGCCATCGATTCTTGAAAAAGGCGAGTGGAAAAATGCAACTTTCAGAGGATACAACATCGCAGTTCCTCCAGCTCGTATAATCCCAGGTAGAACTAATGCATATGTGTCATTTTTAGAAAGTGTAAAAGATAAGTTGGGTTCTTTAGGCTTTGAAGAATTTGATGGGCCTCTTGTTGAAACAGAGTTTTGGAACTCCGATGCGCTATTTATGCCTCAATTCCATGCTGCGCGTGACATTCACGATGCATACTATGTGAAAAATCCAACTCATGCGAAAAAAATTGATGAGCCATTTTTATCAAATGTAAAAAACATTCATGAAAATGGTGGTAATTCAGGTAGCCGTGGGTGGAATTATAAATTCGATGAAAACTTCACAAAGCGTTTGATTCTTAGAAGTCAAGGAACTGCTTTGTCTGCACATAAATTAGCAGATGCGAAAATTCCAGGTAAATATTTTGGAATTGCACGCTGTTTTAGATATGATAAAGTTGATGCTACACACCTTTCAGACTTTTATCAAACTGAAGGGATTGTACTAGGGGATGAAGTAAACTTAAAAACACTTTTAGGGTTTTTGGAAATGTTTGCAGTGGAAATTGCAGGAGCAACCGATGTTAAGTACGTACCAGGATATTTCCCTTTCACTGAACCTTCAATAGAAGTGCACATTAAACATCCTGTTCTTGGCTGGTTTGAGCTTGGAGGATCTGGTATTTTCCGACCTGAGGTAACAAAAGCTATGGGAATTGATGTTCCAGTTTTAGCATGGGGTATTGGTATTGATCGAATGGCATTAATGGCACTAGGGTTAAATGACCTTCGAGAATTGTTCAGTAATGATATTGAACAAGTTAGACTTAGAAAGGCGCAGTATTAGAATATGACAGAAGAAGAATTAAACGAACGAGTAGAGTTACTTGAAAAGAAAAAGGGATCTTTTACCCGAAATAGAAATATCTGCGTACTTGCAACGGCATTTCTTGCATATAATTTTTACACAACTATAAAAAATGAGCCACCACCAGTTTGGTTTGTTATTGTAATGAGTGCAATTATTATAGCCTGTGGTGCTATGGGGTATTATGGATATAAAAACATAAAAAAAATTGATGCAGAACTTGCCGATTTATATAAAGAGCAGCAAGTCTACATCGAAGCCGCTAACGAAGAAGAATAATCGTTATTTTGAAACATCGGCGCAAGCTATTACGTTTACGCCGCTTCCTAATATATCTCGAATTAGTATATCGCCTCTTTTTACAGGGGCTTTTATACTTTTACGCCTAATAACCTCCATGCAATCCATAAGCCTTTCTTTTGGAACTTCTCCATCGCTTTTTACTGGTACTAAAAATGATTCGCCTGCAATTACCGCTATTGTTGTTGTGAGAGTTCTTGTTGGATTTACAAGTTCTTTTTTTGCATAGTCTTCTCCGCGGGGGCAGGTGTTATCTTTTACATCAAGAACATGAATTGCATTTTCTTCTCTACGTATGGTTACTTCCATTAAACATCCCATTGGACATATTATACATGTGAGGGGAATTTTCTTATTTTGGTTGTTTTCTATTTGTGTGTCAATGTCTGCCATTATTCTCTATCCTCCTCTGGTATTTCAATTGAAACGGTGAGATTGTCTGTAATTTGTGATAGTACCTCAGGTTTTAATTCTACAACTTGCATTTCACCAGGCTTAACTATTTTTTTCTTTTGAGCTTTTATGCGTTTATTATTACTGTATACTACTATTTGAACATCTCTATATACATCTGTTGGACGGAACATGATTGAAATATCTGTATTGCCTTCAGTGCTTTCAATATATTGAGGAACGGTGTAACGCACTCTATTTCCTGGGCGCAGGGTAATGTGCTTTGGATTTGAGGGTTTTTCTCCATTTACGTACTTTGCTGCGTTTTGGCCTGCTCTAATACTTTCTTGGGTTACAAAGTCTACAAGGTCATGGACATGGACAGCATTTCCACAAGCAAAGACTCCTCGAATAGAGGTTTCCATTCTTTCGTTTACAATGGGCCCGGATGTACTTGAGTCCATGGAAACACCACATTCTACAGAGATTTCATTTTCCGGAATGAGACCAACTGAAAGGAGTACTGTGTCGCACTCGATAAACTCTTCCGTTTCTTTTATCGGCTTCCTGTTTCTATCGACTTGAGCAACAGTAACACCTTCTACTCTTTCTTTTCCGTGTATTGCAGTAATAGTGTGGCTAAATTTTAATGGAATGTCAAAGTTTTCGACACACTGCACAATGTTCCGTGTTAATCCTGCTGAAAACTGCATGAGTTCGCATACTAACTTTACTTCTACGCCTTCTAATGTTAAGCGTCTTGCCATAATGAGTCCTATATCTCCAGACCCTAAAATTACGGCTTTTTTACCTGGAAGGTATCCATCCATATTTACAAAGCGTTGGGCACTTCCAGCAGTGAATATTCCAGCAGGGCGAGTTCCTGGGATAACCAAGGCCCCTCTCGTTCTTTCTCTACAACCCATTGATAAAATGACAGCTTTTGCTTCAATATTCATCATTCCATCAACGGTATTTATAGCAGTGACAATGCGTTTTGGGAAATCTTCTTCACTTTCATCAGCGCTGATATTTAAAACCATTGTGTCGACTTTGTATTCGATGTTATGTTTTTTTACTTCGTCAATAAAGCGGGCTGCATATTCAGGTCCAGTAAGCTCTTCTCCAAAATGGTGGAGTCCAAAGCCATTGTGAATGCATTGCAAAAGTATTCCACCAAGTCGTACATCTCGTTCGAGTATTAAAATGCTTTCGCATCCTTGTTCTTTTGCAGAAACTGCTGCTGCAAGCCCTGCAGGGCCTCCCCCAATAATAACAATATCGTATTTCATTACCGGTCTCCTTGCATTGAACTTACGGTGCGTGTTTTAGTATTTAGAATAAAAGAACAGCCTCCTTTTTTTGTTACATCAATCATTGGAATATTGCGTTCTCGACTAATAATTTCTGTAACTCTTGGAGAGCAAAATCCTCCTTGGCACCTACCCATTCCTGTACGTGTTCTCCTTTTCACACCGTCTAGGTCAATTGCACCTACGCCTGAATGAATTGCTTGTACAATTTCAGCTTCTGTTATCATTTCACATCGGCAAATAATTCTTCCGTATAATTTGTTCCCTTCGATAAGTTGTTTTTTCTTTTTATCAGACGCTAACTTGAAATTTGGAATACCTTTGAATATAGGTACAAAATCTTTGTTTGTAGTGAGCTGTAAACCTGATTTCTTTAATAGAGAAACAACATATTCTGCAATTGCAGGAGCTGATGCAAGCCCAGGTGAGCTTATTCCTGCCACATGAACGAAGCGTTTGACTTCTTTATCCTCTTCAATAATAAAATCATTAACTGCTTTAGATGGATTTCCTTCTGCATCCACCCAATAGGCTATTGCTCTCGCTCCCGCAAAGGAGTTGATGATATTTCTTTGTGGTATGTTAGGAATTGTTTTTTCGCCTTTATCAAGTATGAAATCCTGGTTTTCTTTGTATGTTCCCATAAAAGCTTTATCGGTACAGGTATCTGCAGAGGGGCCAATAAGTATGTTTTCGTCTACCGTGGGAGACACTAATACGCCTTTTCCTAGTTCGTTTGGAGTTTGGAATAGGACATGGTGTGCAAGGTTTTTGCAATTATTATCAAGTAAACTGTATTCGCCTCTTCTTGGAATAATGGTGTACTTTTTTATGTTGAGCATTTCACTTATTTTGTCTGCGTATAATCCAGCTGCATTTATTACGTAGTTTGCTTCAATATCTAATTTTCCTGTGTGAATAATAAATGGAGAAGAATCGTTTTCAGGCTTTTCAATGCTATGGACTTCACACTCTCTAAAAATTGTGACGCCATTCGAAACTGCATTTTCTGCAATTGACCATGTAGCCTGATAAGGGCTAATGATTGCAGCAGTTGGAGCGTACAGGGCTGCCGTTGCTTCATCTGCAATGTTTGGTTCAAGTGCTACTAACTCATCTCTAGTAATAATTTTTAAGTCTTTAACACCATTGGTTTTCCCTCTTTCAAGTAATTCTTTTATAATTAGTTCATCTGATTCACTAAAGGCAACTACCAATGAACCGATGGGTTTAAAATCAAAGTGGAGTTCTTCAGCCCATTTGGGGTATAGTTTTGTTCCTTGAATATTTAGTTTTGCCATTAAAGTGTCGGGTTCGGGGTCGTATCCTGCATGAATAATCCCTGAGTTTGCTTTAGATGTTCCGCACGAAACATCATTTTCCTTTTCAAGTATACATATATCTACATTGTACCTTGATAATTCTCTTGCGATGGCTACTCCAGAGATGCCAGCCCCTATAATTGCAACGTCGTATGTCATTTTTCAATCCACTCCCTCGAGCGTTCAACTGCTCTCTTCCAGCCATTGTATAAGCTGCTGCGTTTTTCTTCTTTCATTTTTGGGTTAAAGGTTTTATCTGTTTTTTGATATTTTGCTATATCCTCTTTGCTTTCCCAAAAACCTACAGCAAGACCAGCTAAAAAAGCAGCACCCAATGCTGTTGTTTCAATATTTTTTGGTCGTCTAATTTCTGTGTTAACAATATCTGATTGAAATTGTAGCATAACATCACTAACGCTAGCGCCACCATCTACATTTAGGCTTGTAACTTCCTGGCCAGCATCTTCTACCATGCAATCAATAACATCACGCACTTGATAGCAAATAGCTTCTATAACTGCTCGACAAATATGGGCTTTTTTTACACCACGCGTTAACCCTACAAGGGTACCTCGCGCATACATATCCCAGTATGGGGCTCCGAGTCCTGTAAAAGCAGGTACCAAATATGCACCATTTGCATCTTCTACAGATTCTGCAAGCCTATCTACTTCTGGAGCTGATGAAATAAGTTCTAGTTCATCACGAAGCCACTTTATTGTGGCTCCTCCCATAAATATACTTCCTTCAAGAGCAAAATATGATTGTCCATTTAAGCTTAATGCAACTGTCGTTAAAAGGCGATTTTTTGAAACTACAGGTTTTGTTCCGGTATTCATTAAAATAAAACAACCCGTCCCGTAGGTATTTTTTACATTGCCTTCTTCAAAGCATCCTTGACCAAAAAGAGCTGCTTGTTGGTCACCTATTGCTGAAGCGATAGGGATAGAAAAGCCACACACATTTTCATCCGTAGTACAATAAACTTCACTTGATGACTGTACGCATGGAAGCATGCAGCGCGGAATATCAAAGAGCTTTAATAAATCTTCATCCCAATCATCGAGATATATATTATATAGCATGGTCCTGCTTGCATTTGTTGCATCCGTTACATGGGCTTTACCACCACTTAGCTTCCATATTAACCACGTATCTATTGTTCCTGCTAAAATTTCGCCGTTATAGGCACGTTCTCTGAGCCCCTCTATCTCATCGAGAATCCATTTAATTTTTGTTCCAGAAAAATATGCATCAATAACAAGCCCTGTTTTTTCTTGAATAACATCATGGAGCCCTTTTTTCACTAAGTCTTCACAAAGTGCAGCCGTCCTTCTGCATTGCCAAACAATTGCGTTATAAACTGGTTTTCCAGTAGCTTTTTCCCATAACACAACTGTTTCTCTTTGGTTTGTGATGCCAATTGCCGCAATGTCAGTTACAGAGGCGCCCAGTTTAGTATTGGCTTCTTGTAAAACTTCTTTTGTAACATCTAGTTGACATTGAAGTATTTCGTCTGCATCATGTTCAATCCAACCAGGTTTTGGATAATATTGGGTAAATTCTTGGTTTTTTGAGATTAGAGGTGTTGCCTCTTTATCATACAATATTGCACGAGAAGAAGTAGTACCTTGATCTAGCGAAAGAATATATTTTTTCATAATAATATTGTATCATACATTCGAAAATTAGCAAGTTTTTTTAATATAGAAAATATACCTAAAAGTGGATATTATGTTGATTTTTTTAAGTATTTACTATATATTAATAATGTAGCACATTGCTATAACATAAGGAGATTGTATGAAGAAAAGCATTATTTTAGTATTTGTGGTTTCAATGCTGTTTGTTTCATGTGACATGTTCACAACCCCTTTATGGGAAGGTCGCGATTTATCTGAAACATTTAGTAAGGCAACAACCGACGAAATTGTAGATTTATTAAATTCAGGTCAAGCGCTCTCAGGTGAGGATTCTAAAGGCATCACAAATGCATTAGCTGAAAAAGACCCTGAAGAATTAAATGGTTTGTCTACAGAAGACAAGAGTACCATTGTTAATGTTGCAGCTTCTGGTATTCTTCCTCCACCAGATGAAATTTTGTCTGTTCTAGATGTTGAAAATCTCGAATCAATGACAGAAGAAGATATTACGAAGTTAATTACTGATGCCATCGATTCAATTGACGAAACAGTAAACACAGGTGGTCTTGAATCATTGTTTGGAAATGATGACACTGTTAAAGAGCTTTTAAAAGAAAGCCCTGATGCACTTGTTTTGGGTACACTAGCTTTAACTGCCTCAATCGCAAAAGAAAGTGATGTGCTTGCAGCTGCTGCAGAAGATCCTGCTATTTTAGAAACATTATTTGAAGAAACTATAACAAAAATGAAAGATTCATACGGAGATGAGGAAATAACAGCTGAAGAAGCAGATGTTTTAGCCGATATACTTGCATCCGATTTAAATGCTGATGCAGAAAAAGTAGCGCCTCTTGTAAATGTTATTGTTGCAGTATATGAAGCAAGTGAAGAACCTGGTGGACTTGAATCTCTTGGTGCGTTAGAAAGTCTTTTTACAGGCTTCCTTGGATTAGATTCAAGTTCAGTAACACCATAGTATAAGGAGAATAATTAATATGAAAAAAATAATTATATTAGCAATATTGGTTCTTCTTATTGCACCTGTTTTTGCACAAAACTATGTTCCAGAAGTTCCAGTATTTATGCCAACACGCTACACTGCAATTGGTGGGTACCATGTTACTGACACAACAGAATATTTTACAATGTTCGCTAATCCAGCGGGTATTCATGCTACTGAAGCTGAAGCAGTAAAATCTGCTTTTGATGTTCGAATATCAAATCCAGAAGTAGGTTCTGAATTAGGTAAGCTTATTTATAGTGCCGTTACTGGCGATGATATGGAAAATGCCACTCAAACTTTAACAGAAAACTTAACAGGTTTACTTGGTGAAAACGGTCTAAATGTAGGTTTTGAAATTATGGGACCACTTATGGTAGGTTCCATAAGTAATTTTGAGCACGGTGCTTTTGGCTGGGGACTTTTTAGTAAAACTCGCTATTTTGCAATAATCCCAACAATAACACAAATGGATGCTTTAGCTGGATTTGATAATATGTTACAATTTACCTATGCGGCTCCTATTATTAATAATGATGTGCATTATCTTTCAACAGGATTAAGTGCAAAAGGTCTTTTTATGATAGAGGCAGGCTTATCTGATGTAGATCCAGTAGGATTACTTACAAACACTACGGATATTGCAAATGTATTGCCAATATATGGGCATTATGGATTATCATTTGATGCTGGGCTATATTATTCATTCTTAGATTTTGTTAATGCAGGTTTGGTATGGCGAGATTTATTTAACATTATTTGGACTAAGGAATTTAATATTAATACCATTTCTGATAATTTCTCTACAATGGACCTTCCTTCTTCTACGAGCGGAAGCGATTCAAGTAGCCTTGATATTGGTATTGGTGTGGACGTTCCTGTACTATTTTTAGAAGCCATAATTACTAACTTTGATGTTATGCTTGATTATAAAGACTTAGTTTCTCTTTTCAATGCAAAAACAGTTGGAAGAAATCCTGTGTTAAATCTCTCATTTGGTACAGAAATTACTCTTATTGATTTTGTATCACTTAGAGTGGGAATGAGTGAAGCATACCTTAATGCTGGTGTTGGTCTTCGCTTAGGGAAAACAAATCTTGAGTTTTCAATGTATGGTCGAGAGCTTGGTTTAGAACCAGGATCTCTTCCACAATTAAATGCTTCATTTGCTATTAGTCGATACTACTAATATTTGATGAACATATAAAAGGTTGCTGCAATGTTGTAGCAACCTTTTTTTTTGTATAAAGAAAAAGGTTGCACAAAAAAAACCGATTGCACTGCAATCGGTTTTTTATATAAACAATACTATTATTTGTTTACAACATTAACTGGACTTCCATCAGCATATGCTTGTAGGTTAGCTACAGCAATGTCCATTAGGCGCCCGCGGCTTTCTTTTGGTGCCCATGCGATATGTGGAGTAATGATACAGTTTTTAGCCTTTAAGAGTGGGTTTTCAGCTTTGATAGGTTCTGAGCTTACTACATCAAGACCAGCGTATCCTACTTTTCCTGAATTAAGTGCATCTGCCATATCTTGTTCTACAACGAGTGGCCCACGGCTTGTATTAAGAATAATTACACCGTCTTTCATTTTTGCAATGTTTGCTTTATTAATAATTCCTTCTGTTGAAGGGAAAAGAGGGCAGTGTAAAGAAATTACATCTGATTTTGCTAAAAGCTCATCAAGCGTAACGTATTCGCCTATTGCTTTTCCTGAATCACTTTCGTATTCATCATAAGCAATAATGTTCATTCCCATAGCTTTTGCAATTTTTGCTGTGTCTTGTCCGATACGACCGAAGCCAATAACACCGAAAGTTTTTCCAGCAAGTTCCATTAAAGGATAGTCCCAGTAGCACCAGTCTGGGCAGTTTTGCCATTTGCCCTCAAATACAGTTTGGCTGTGGTGTCCAACGTGGTGGCAGATTTCTAATAAAAGCGCCATGGCAAATTGAGCAACTGCAGCTGTTCCGTAAGTAGGAATGTTAGAAACAGGTATGCCTTTTTCTTTTGCGGTTGCAACGTCTACAACATTGTATCCAGTTGCAAGAACTCCAACAAATTTAATGCTTGGACAAGCTTCAAAAACTTCTTTTGGAAGAGGTGTTTTATTTGTATAAACTACTTCTGCATCTCCAATTCGTTTAATAATTTCTGCATTGTCATTTAAAGGTGTTCTATCGTAAACAGTTACATCACCTAATTTTTCGAAACCTTCCCAGCTTAAGTCACCAGGGTTTTCTGTGTATCCATCTAGAATTACAATTTTCATAATTTCTCCTTAGTTTTATAGTAATTATATTATATACATCCTACGTATTTATTGCAATACATAGGATGTATTTTTTAGTCTTCTAATAATGCCCAAGCTCTGTTAAGTACACGCTTTGCATTCGCTACTACGATGTCTCCATCTTCGTCTTTCCATGGTTTAACTTCAAAAGAAAGAACATATGGGTTTTCTGCATTAAAGAATCCTTCATTTTTAAGCACACGTAAGAAATCGAGTACTTGTGGTGTGTCATTAGATCCACCAGGGAAACCGAATCTTTGATGTTCATCTCCATAGCCTTCTACAGCATTATCTGTACATACTGTGTTTCCAATATGGAAGTGAGTAATGTATGGACGAAGCGTTCTTACGACAAATTCTGGGGTTTCATATGTCATTGGGATATGTGATAAGTCTATCATTAAACCAAAATTTGAGTGTGTTTTTCTCATTTCTGCTGCAAATTCTGCTGCATACGGAGCAGGACCAATAAGAGAAGCTTTTGCAATATCGTAATCAAAAACTTCAAGCTCTACAATCATATTTTTCTTTGCCGCGTAGTCGCAAAGGTTTCTCGTTGTTTTTAATAATTGTTGGAATTGGAGGTCTTTTGTTTCTTCTGCCCATTTACCTGCTAAGAATGCAATTCCACCTGCTCCTAATTCTTCTGCTTCATCAATAGCTTCAATCAATGTTGCTTCTGCTTTTTTTCTGCCTTCTTCATCAGCATCGCAAGAGTTTAGTCCTGTTGTTAGGAGTCTAGGTTGCGCTCCGTAGCATACTCTTAAATGTGATGTTTTTAAAATTTCTGCAGACTTTTTTCGTACTTCAGGGTCTTTAATCCAACTTACTTCGATAGCATCGAAGTATTCATCTACTGCAACTTTTCTGATAAAGTCAGCTGTGTCTGGGTTATCGCCCCTAATTGTTTGAGGGTAGGCCATGAATGAAATAAGGCCTACGTTAAAATACTTGTGAATTGAATCTCTCATAGTTTTTCTCCTATTATTTTTTTCTTGAAATTGCTTTTTCTGCAGCTTTTACAATTGCTGTTGCATCAATTTCATATTTTTCTAGTAATTTTTTGTAATCACCACATTCTGCGTGGATGTCATTAAGGCCTACAAATTCTTGAATTGAGCATGCACCTGAAGAAGTTAATACTTCTGCAACTGCTGAACCTAGACCGCCAATAATAGAGTGTTCTTCGGCGGTTACCACAGCTCCTGTTTTTGAAGCACTTTCAATAATAAGGTCACGATCAATAGGTTTTATACTGAACATATCGATAACTTGTGCTGAAATTCCTTTTTTTGCAAGCTCTTCCGCTGCATCAACTGCTTGACCAACCATAACGCCACAAGCGATGATTGTTACATCAGTTCCTTCTTTAAGAGTAATGCCTTTTCCTGTTTGAAAAACAGTTTTCTCGTTGTATACAGTTTTTGTTGCATCTCTTGAAAGACGGATATACATTGGCGCATCTGTGTCGATTGCGTTTTTAACCAACCAGTCAACTTGTACTTCATCTGCTGCTACAAATACTTGGAAGTTTGGTAAGGTTCTCATAACTGCAATATCTTCCAAAGAGTGATGACTAGGGCCGTCATATGCGTCAGAAAGGCCACCATAACCACCCATGAACTTCACGTTTAATTTTGAGTATGACCCAAAAGCTCGTGCACTGATAAGTCCCATAGTTGTCATGAATACTGCGAAGGTATTAATAAACGGAACTTTTCCTACTGCTGCAAGACCACCTGCCATTGCTGCCATGTGAGATTCTGAAATACCACAGTTAAAAAATCTATCTGCACATTCTTTTCCGAACATACCTGATTTTGTTGAGCTTGATACGTCACAGTCTAAAACTACAACTTTTTTATTTTCTTTACCATATTTTAATAATGATTCGCCGTAGGCGTCTCTAATTGCTTTACCCATTACTTTCCTCCCTTGAGATCTGCCATAGCTTGAGCATATTGTTCAGCGTTGATAGGACTTCCATGCCAAGCATTTTTACCTTCCATGAAAGAAACACCTTTTCCTTTAACTGTTTTAGCTAAAATAACACAGGTTCCGTTTGTTGATTGTGCTTTTTCAACTGCCTCTGCAATTGAAGACACATCATGGCCATCACAATTGATTACTTCTAATCCAAATGCTTTGAATTTTGCACTCAAATCACCTAGAGGCATGATTTCTTCAACTGTTCCATCTAATTGTACTCCATTGTAGTCTACAATTATAGTTAAGTTGTCTAACTTGAGCTTTGCTGCATTCATGCATGCTTCCCAAATGGTTCCTTCCTGTAACTCACCGTCTCCAGTAATTGCAAATACGCGTGCTGGGCTATTGTCTACTCTTAATCCGGCTGCCATCCCAATAGCGGCAGAGAGCCCAATACCTAAAGGACCTGTAGAAAGCTCAACTCCTTTAGTGTCTAACGCACAAGGGTGCCCTTGAAGGTTAGTGTTAAGCTGACGAAGTGTTTTCATTTCTTCTACAGGGAAAAAACCCTTTTCAGCTAATACACGATATAGCATAGGTGCTGCATGTCCCTTTGTAAGAACAATGCGGTCTCTGTCATTTGATGCAATGTTATCTTTTGAGATGTTTGCTTTATCAAAGTAGAGCGTTGTAAGAATTTCGCATACAGAAAGTGATCCTCCTGGGTGACCAGTTTGGATTGCATGCAATGTTTCAATTACATCGGTTCGGAATTTGAGGCAAAGTGCATCTAGTTCCTGTTTTTTTTCAGGTGTCATTATTTCCTCCATAAAAAGTCAAAGAAAAAACATCAGTTTTTGAAGTTGACTTTTTAAATGCCGCTAATGGATAGAAAAAGCGGCAATAAAATATACAATTTGCAACGCAAATTGAAAAACAAAGGCGAAAATACTAAATGTATTGAAGCCTTTGTTAATTTCCTTGTTATAATGCTTCCATAGCTTGTTTTATTTGTTCAATGCATAATTCAGGGCTGTTAAGAACAGTACAACCGCAAATTTCTGCTATTTGACTTGTTAAATGTGCCATGGATGCTTGAGCTAAAACAATGCAATCATACCCTTGGAATTCTTTTGCTTTTTCTAAAAGTAGTTTGTCATGTGTTTTCATATCCATTTGTTTTAGTGCAACAAAGGCATCGCTGCACACAAATGTGTCAGGATTGAATTTTGTTTTTCCAATTACTTTTGCTTCATATGCAATTTTATTCTTTGTTGGCTCTATAGTACTTTGCGCTGTTGCTAGAATAAGCATTTTATCGGCGTAAGTTGCTGCTTTTATTGCCATAGCATCATCTATGGCAATAATTGGTGTTTTAATTAAAGGCCTAATTTGTACAACGTGGGGTGTAAGCGTAGAGCATGTAGTGACAATTAAGTCGGCTCCTGTTAGTTCGCATGACTTAAAATCATGGAAGAGCCGATTTTTATTATCTATAGAAAATTCTCCGCGTGCATTTGCATCAGTTGAAAGAAAGTCATCCCAAATATTATGGATAAGTAATTCTTCTGAAACGGCACTTTTAATTTTTGCAGCAAAAGTTGTTGCGACGCTTTCTACAGTGTGTATAAGTGCAATGCTTTTCATCTTACTTTCCGTAAACCTTATCAAAAATTGGCTTGAGGTGTGTTATTGCTCCTTTTGCTGCTTCCTCTTGGTTTGGAATTTGGAAAATTTCAGTACAAAAATTTCCATCGTAACCGCATTCTTTAAATGTACTTATGATTTTTTCAAAATCAAGTCCGCAGTGACCTGGGTATCGGCGGTTATTGTCTGCAAGATGAACATGAATATTGTATGGGCTATATGTTTTTATAGCTTCGATGACATTTTTTTCTTCTAAATTTAAATGGAATACATCCATCATGAGGCGGAAGTTTTCATTATCAACCGCTTTGATAATTCTTACTGCATCCTCAAGTGTATTTACAAAGTTTGTTTGCATTATAGTCACTGTTTCAAGTGCTATTTTAACATTTTTTTTACCACTGTATTCGCTTAATTCTTTGAATGCATCAATTGCATAGCTTTCAGTTTGCTCTTTTGTTATTTCGTTGCAGTATTGTCCGCGAACGCGCCCAATGTTTATGTTTGCATCTAATGCAGCAGCAAAGTCGATTATTTCTTTCGAGCGTTTTATAGCTTCTTCTCTTATTTCTGTTTTGGGATTTGAATAGCTTAAGCCAAGTTGTCCGAAAAGTTCTCCTGTGCACACTAGAGCGACTTTTAGATTGTTTTTATCTGCTTCTGACTTAACTGTATCCCAATTAAGTTCTGAAGGATTTAGTGTCATAAGTTCTACACCACCGTAGCCGAGTTTTGCAAGGTCGGAAAAGCTTTTTTCTAATGGTCCTTGATATGCAGTTACTGAAGGTGCAATTGCAACATCAGGTGTTGCAACTTGGTAACATAGGTTCATATAATTCTCCTTTTATATAATTAAAGCAATTGTATACTATTTTGTTTTTGCAGTCAAGTTCTTTTTTATTGAATTAATGAAATTTTATAAAATATATTTAAATCTTTATAATATAAAGAAATAAAATCTTTGACAAAAACAGTAAAATTGTATACAATTAGTATAATTTTTGTTAAAACTATTGAAATTTACATAGATTTTTTGTATTATATTAAGGTATTGCTTGAATGTAACTAATTTTAAGTAGTGTGTTTATTTCTGAGGAGTATTCAGTGGTGAGAAATGAAAAAAAGACTAATTTATCAAATCAGGTATATCATCTCATTAAAGATAAGATTTTAACTGGCGAATTTGCTGGTGGTAGTAAAATACCTGAAGAAACTCTTGCAGAACAATTTAATGTATCGCGAACTCCTATTCGAGAAGCGGTTAGAAGACTGAGTGAATACGGGTTAGTAGTAATAAAACCAAGAAGCCACGCCATTGTAAAAGAAGTTGATGAAAAGGAAGCTCAAGATATAGCTTCTGTGCGAATTTGTCTTGAGCAATTAGCAGTTGATACAATAACTGAAGAATCATTAGTGCGACATAGAGAAGAAATCTCTCGAAGGGCTGCGGATTGCCTATTTGCTATTGGGATAGCAAACAGAGCTCTTGTATATGAAAATGATAGTTTGTTTCATATGGCAATTATTAAAGCCTCGGAAAATGACATCCTCGTAAATATGTATAAAAGATTAGATGCACAAATACAACAATTGCGCATTGTACAAAATCTTCCAGACATCGAATTGTCAGGATATATTGATCAGCATTCACAAATAATTCAATTATTGAATAATGGGGACAAAGACTTGTGCAAAAAGGCTCTCATTGAGCATATCTTGCATGGCTTTTAGTTTATAAGGATTGTACTTATGAAAACTATTGCGCTAATTCATACTGTTCAAAAAGTTTCTACTTCTTTTGGGGCCTCTTTGCAGGCTGTATTACCTGAACATGCGAAGATGTATAATATTTTAGATGAATACTTAGCTAAGCACCCTGATGAAACAGGGGAATTTACTATAGGAAATAAAAACAGGCTGTATCGCAATATTAAAAATGCTCAAGATACTGGCGCTGATGTAATTGTAGTAACTTGCTCAACGTTAACCCCTGCGGTTGAAGAAATTAGACCATTTATTGCAATACCGATTATTGCAATTGATGATGCTATGGGTAGGGAAGCTGTAAAACTCGGCGATAGAATTTGTGTTTTAGCAACTGCTAAAAGCACTCTTGAGCCTACAACAGAAAAACTACGTAAAGAAGCACATTTGCTTGGTAAAACAATTACAATGAAAACTCAATCAATAGCTCCTGCCTATGATGCAATGAGAGCTATGAATATGGAAGAGCATGATCGACTCGTAAAGGAAGCAGTTGCTTCTATTACGAATATTGACTGTATTGTGCTTGCTCAAGCTTCTATGGCTCATTTAGAATCTGATGTGGAACGTATTAGTGGTTGTAAGACGTTTTCAAGCCCCCGTTTGTGTATGGAAGAAGTAAAAAAAGTATTGTATGAATAGTAAGATTATAATGAAATATGTAGCATATATTTGAAAATAAAAAGCAGCTCTGCTGTGAGCTGCTTTTTGCTGTTTTACTGGATATTAACCTTGATCAAAGTGTTTTCCGATTCCTGCAGGATCTCGGCCTTTTCCAAAATGAATTAACGATGCAATTAAGGTAAATACATACGGTAGTGTCATGAGTATTTGGCTAGGGAAGTTTACACCTTGGAAAACAATTTGTAGCGAATCAAAAAATCCGAAAAACATTCCACTAAAGGCTGCTCCTAGTGGATGGCTTTTAGATAAACTACATGCGACCATTGCTATATACCCGCGTCCTGCTGTCATACCAGTTTGGAACATGCTAAGCATAGCCATAGAAAGATATGCTCCTGCAAGTCCGCTAAACGCGCCACTTAACATAACACCAAAGTACTTATATCGTACTGTATTGATGCCAACGCTATTAGCTGCAACTGGATCTTCTCCTACCATTCTCAGCCGTAACCCAAACTTTGTTTTGTACATAAAAACATAGCTGATGGCAACTAAAACAATCATTGCATAGAAAAAACCATACTGTTGTGATAGAATGCGCCCAAAGAAAGGTATAGAAACTAACCAACTCGGAGCGATTGCATCAAATGAAGTGATTTGAGGTGAGTATGTTGTAGAGTCCCAAATTATTCGTAGAAGCAGTTCTGTAAGACCTAGACCAATTAAATTTATACTAATACCGCTTAATGTTGCATTTACTCTATGGGTTACATGCAAATAGGCGTGTAACATTGAAATTATTACACCACCGCAAATTGCAAAAAGAATCCCAAACCAACTTGATCCTGTTAAAAGTGCACCATACACACCGCAGAAGGCACCACTTACCATCATTCCTTCACATCCAAATGCTGTTACACCTACACGTGTTGAAAAAGAGGCTCCTACAGCACCTAGTATAATTGGCACAGACATGCGGAGAGAGGAAGCTAATACTAAAATAATATAATCATAAAATTCAAACATTCTTCTTTCCTCCTTTTGTTGTTATTAGAACAATTTTTTGTTCAAAAAAATTAAAAACTCTTGTTTTTCTTAATGAAGTTACAATTGTTGGCGCAGATACAAAAACTACAACCAATGCTTGAATAATACTTACAATTTCAATAGGAATATCTGTGGTTCTACTTAGAGTCATTGTTCCTGCTTTTAAGATACCAAATAATGTTGCAGCAAAAGGTACTGCAAGAGGTTGATAAACTGCTAGTGCTGCTACGGGGATTCCTGCGAAACCGTATCCGAAGGAAAGGTTTTCCATATAGCATCTGTATACACCAAGGGCTATTGCTGCTCCGGCAATTCCAGATATTGCCCCACTGATAAAAGAAGTGGCATAATATACATTGTTAGATTTAATTCCAGCAACGGTTGCTGCACGGCGATTTAAGCCTGTAACACGAATTTTATAACCGAAAACTGTTCGAGATAGTACAAAATGTAATATGATAGTTAAGGCAATTGCAACAAAAATTGCAGTGGTAAGCTGTGTTCTTGGAATAATTCTTGTTAGCTCTGCTGACGGTAGTACTTGTAGCGTTTTTCCAATTGATGCATTTGGTTGCTTTAGAGGTCCATTTATAAAGTAACTTGCAATAAGAGTTAGAATACTACTAAGCATAATGCCGGTAATTACTTCTTCTGCACCCATTTTTAGTTTAAGCCAAGTTGTGAAGAGAAATACTAAGCCGCCTGCTGTTGCACCTGCTAACATACAAAAGATTACATGTAGTACTCCTGGTAGAAAATCAATGTATACACCACAGATTGCAGCAACAAATGCTCCTGTTACCAATTGGCCTTCAGCGCCAACATTAATTAGGCCTACTTTTAAGGCAATAGTAAAAGCAAGCCCTACGAACATAAGTGGGGTTGCTTGGCTCAAACAAAGTGCAATGGCAGAACGTGATGAAAATGATTGTGTAAATACCTTTCCATATATTTCTAACGGGTTATAACCACAAATTGCAATAAAAATACCTGTTATTAATAGCGCCGCAAACAATGCTAGAGCTGAAGTCTTTAAGGTATTAAAAAATGGAGTTAGTTTTATGTTTGTATCTATTTTTTTCATTTTGGCTCCCTTTCTCTTATATCTTCAAGGGAACTTCCTGTCATTAGTAAGCCTAGTTGTACCTTCGTATATTCATCAGGCTTGCATTCAGTAACGATTTTCCCATCATAGAGCACTGCTAGCTTATCGCTCAATGCACATACTTCTTCTAGGTCTGCAGAAATAAGCAATACCGACTTTCCCATGTCTCTGAAATTTCTAATTTGTTCGTGCATGTATTCTGAGGAACCAATGTCAATTCCACGAGTAGGGTGGGCTACAACAAGAACATCGAGCTCTCGATTTAAAACTCTTGCCATAACTACTTTTTGCTGATTCCCGCCAGAAAGAGCACTTACTGGTAATTCACGGTCTTTTGTTTTAATCATGTATTCTTTTATTGAGCAATCAGCATATTCATTGACAAAGTCACGTTTTATGATGCCTTTATTTTGTATATCTGGAAAATCATGGTATCCCAGTATTAGATTTTCTTTTACGCTCAATTTTGATACGAGCCCCATAGAAGATCTGTCTTCTGGTACATGGCCAATTTTGCTGTGTATAAATGTATGTGAGTCGCCTCTTAATTCAGCGCCACCAATTGTCAATTTCATAGAGTGTGGATTAATCAGACCTGTCAAAGCCTCAAGTATTTGCGTTTGTCCATTGCCTTCGATTCCTGCAAATCCATATATTTCACCCTTTCGTATAGAAAAACTTATGTTTTTTAATTTTTCTACACCGCGTTCATCAAAAACAGTAAGATTTTCTACCAAAACAAATTCATCTCCAATTTGTTTTGGAGGCCGCTTAACCTCAAGTGTGATTTCTCTACCGACCATCATATTGGAAAGTTCAATCGCATTTGTATTTTTAGGTATAACATCGTTTCTAATCATTACGCCGTCTCTTAAGACTGCAACTCTGTTTGCGATTGCCATTGTTTCTTGAAGTTTATGCGTAATTATGACAATGCTTGTTCCTTGATTACGCAAAATATTAAGAGTTTCAAAAAAATCTGAAACTTCATTCGGGGTTAGAACAGCTGTGGGTTCATCTAAGATAAGAACTTTTGCATTTCTATAAAGGGCTTTTAGAATTTCAACTCTTTGTTGTTCTCCCACCGATAGTGTTTCGACTAAAGCATTTGGGTCAAGTTTAAAATTGAATGTTTCAATTAATTTTTTAACTTTATTGTAAGCTTCATTTTTATCGATGAAGATACCTGTTGTAGGTTCATCACCTACAATAATATTTTCAGCAACTGAAAAGGAAGGAATCAACATAAAGTGTTGATGAACCATACATATTCCCATATCGATAGCATCGGTTGGGTTTTTTAAGTGAACCTTTTGGCCCTTGTAATATATTTCACCTTCATCAGGTTGAATCATTCCGTACAATATTCTTAATAATGTTGTTTTCCCCGCTCCATTTTCACCGAGCAAAGAGAGTACTTCTCCTTGCTCGAGCGTGAAATCAACATTTTTTAAGGCCTTTGTACTGCCAAACGATTTGCTAATATTTTGCATTCGTATTATTTGCATTTTCAGTGCCTTTTTCTATTAAAGATTAATAATATTGATTAGTTTTTGCCCACTCATCTACTTTTGTAGGATCAGTAGGTAGAACTAATTCACCGTCAACAATACTTTGGCGACTTGCATTTATAACTTCCATAATGTCAGCAGGAATCTTTCCGTTAAATGCTAGCCCATCAAAACTGATATCACAAATACCGTGGGCAATACCGAATTGGTAGTGTCCAGGTGCCCAAGTTTCTTCTACGATACTTTGGATTTCGTTATATACAAAAGCATCTGTTTTTTTAACAGAACAGCTAATACTGTATTCAGGATCATTGTCAGCAGGGCTTGTTGCAATGTAGTAAGCGCCTTGTTCTTTTGCTGCTTCCAATACACCGAAAATACCAGAACCACAGTTACCTGTTGCGATATCTGCTCCGCGGCCAATGTTTTGTAAAGTAATTTCTTTTGCTCTAGCAGGATCTGACCAACTACCAACAATAGTATAAATTACTTCTACATCAGGATTAACATATTTAGCACCAGCAATATAGCCTGCAGCACCTGCACGAGATGTTGGAACATCTCCACCACCTGCGTAACTTAATACATTTTCATCGTTAGAGAATGGGAAAACATCTTTGTGTTGTCCTTTTGTAACAATTCCACTTAATACACCAGATAAGAAAGCTTGCTCTGGATCAATTGCAGAAACTGAACGAACATTTTCAAAGCCTTCAAGTTTTGTGTCTACAATTGAAATTCTTTGTTCAGGATAGTCTCCAGCCATTAATGCAACTACATCTGCAACATTAGCACCTACGAAAATGATTAGATCATAGTCGCCTGATTCAGCTAAAAAACGTCCTTGTGTTTCGTAGTCTGCTGTTTCAATAATTTCTACGATTTCTACTGTTTTTCCAAAATCAGCAGCGGCTTTGTCTGCACCAGCATAGGCTTCATCAATAAAACCGGTAGAACCACGTTTGTTACCAATAATAGCAATTTTTCCTTCTCCATCTGAAGAACTTGCTTGTTCATTTTCGCTACAGCCAACAAACATAAGTGATGTAGCCATAAGAACTAACAATACAGCTAAAATAACTTTTTTCATAAATTAGCACTCCTAATATTTTTTTTAACGCTCTCTGAACGTTTTTTACTGATTAACTGAAGCTATGAATAAAAGGAAATAATATCATTTTTCCATTTAGTAATTGCTTCTTGTGCATTTACATCGTAAGCAAACCAAGCATTTGGATCTTTTTTCCAATGGTTTCTAAAATCGACGATTGTTTGTCCTGCACAAAGACCATTTATTTCTATATCAATTGGTAAAAACTCAGTTTGAAACCAATCTTTGTTAATTAAATATGCTGTAGTTGCTAAGTCATTTAGGGCAATTCCATTATTTCGCACCTTATAAAACTTTGAAGGCGCTTGATTGCCAACTTGTTTTGTTCTAAACTCGAACATTTTTGTTAAAGTACGGCTAACGGTTGAGTTTGACTTTGCTATATCAGCGATATCATCAAATGTTATGGTAAATTTTTCACAACAATCCAAGCCTATTTGAACTATTGGGATTCCTGAGTTATACACAATTTTAGCAGCTTCAGGATCTGCTACAACATTAAAGCTTGCAGTTGGAGTCATATTTCCTGCAACTTGCACTGCTCCTCCCATAAAGAGGATTTCTTTTACGTTGTTCTTAAACTCTGAGTCTAAAAGTATTGCTAAAGCAACATTTGTCAGAGGTCCTATTGCTAAGACTGTTATAGGGGTTTCAGATTCTCGTGCAATACGCGCCATTTCGACAGAAGCTATACCCGTTGCGGCCATTGTTGTTGGCAAGGGCAACCCACAGTCACCCATACCATCTTCACCATGAGCAAAGGTAGCATTTATAAGTGGTTTTATTATAGGTCTGTATGCTCCAAGATATACAGGGATGTCACTGCGATTGGTTGCTTCAAGAAGTCTAAGAGCATTTTTTTCACATAGGTGTAAACCTACATTTCCACAAGTTATAGACAATGCTTTTACATCGATTTGAGGATTAGCTAATACCCAAAGGATTGCAGAAGCATCATCAATACCTGGATCTGTATCAATAATAACTGGTATTGTTGCAGTAGACATTTTTTTTCCTTTATTCAGGGTCATATGCTATTAGATCTGCAATCCATTGATTCATGGCAGTACGACTATCAACTTCATATGCCCAGTGAACGTTAGGTTCTTTTTTCCAGTGCCCTCTAAAATCTGCAACTGTTTGTCCTGCACAAAGGCCTCCACTTAATTCAACATCAATTGGAAGAAACTCTGTTTTAAAAAGTTCAGGCATCAAAAGGTATGAAGTTGTAGCGAGATCGTTTAATCCGATTCCATCTGGGCGACGTTTAAACCATTTGCTTGGTTGTCTCATATCTTGTCGTTCTCTCATATGTGTTGTCATTTTGTAGATATAATCACAAATTGGTTTCCCAGAAGCTTTAAGTTTTTCAAAGTCATCATCTGTTTGTGTGAATTGGTCACAAACATCTAATCCTAATTGAACTAAATTAATTCCGCTATTGTATACTATGTGTGCGGCTTCTGGATCAACAAAGGCATTAAAACTTGATGTAGGAGCATCATTTCCTATTACTTTAACAGCTCCACCCATAAAGAGGACTTCTTTAACGTTGTTTTTAAACTCCGGATCTAAAAGAATAGCCAAAGCTACATTTGTAAGTGGACCAAGACAGAGAATTGTAACAGGTTTGTCAGATTCTCTAGCAATGCGAGCCATTTCTGCAGGGGCATACCCTGGGGTAGGTTTTGTAGTTGGCATTGGCATACCACAGTCACCAAGTCCATCGCTTCCATGAATCCAAGAAGCATCTACTGGTTTTTTTATAATTGGGCGGTAAGCGCCAACATACACAGGAATATCTGTTCTTTTTGTTACTTCTAAAAGACGAAGCGCATTTGTTACGCAACCCGCTAAACCAATATTTCCGTTCATAATGGTAAGGGCTTTAATGTCATATTTTTTTGATGCAATTACCCATAAGATAGAAGCTGCGTCATCAATTCCTGGGTCTGTATCGATAATTACTGCTGGCAAATTTTTACTCATATATATCTCCTTAATGATATTTTATTCTGTCTATTATAAGATTTTTGTTAATTAAATACAATTTCTTCTTCGTCTTTAATTAAGTCAAGGGAAATGCAATGGCGCCCCCCTTCAAATTCAGTTGAAAGCCATGTTTCAATTATATCGAATAGCTCAAAGTCACCGGTAATTCTTCCCCCTAGACAAAGTATGTTTGAATCATTGTGCTTTCGCGTCATTTTTGCCATATAGGTACTAGTACAAAGTGCTGCACGAATTCCTTTGTGCTTATTTGCAATAATACTCATACCAATACCTGTTGAGCAAAGTAGAATACCTTTACTCACTTCACCAGAAAGAATGGTGTCTACCACTTTTTTTGCATAATGAGGGTATCGTACAATTTCTGTTGAATCACACCCAACATCAATAAATTCTATATCAGATTCCTTAAAATAATCTAGTATTTTACATTTAGCTTCGTATCCACCATGATCACTAGCTATGATTACTTTATTGCTCATTAAAAACTCCTTGTTTTTTGAACTCATAGGATTATAGCATATTAGTTTTGTGCTGTAAATACTCCAGCACAATAATAACGGTAAAAGGATTGAGAATATTAGTTAACTAAAAAAGCTTTTTTGCTATGATGACAATTAATTTAAAATAGTTTATTGACAGGCTTTTTTACAATAGTGTATATGCTAAGAGTGGAAAAAAACAAATAACCGCAATAAGTCTAACTGTATGCATAACAATTATTTTAGGTGTATCTAGTTCCAAATCATCTGCAATAATTCCCATTTCTGCCAAACCTCCGGGGATGCAGGAAAATAAGCATGTTACATAATCAAGGCCGGTTATTTTGTAGATTATATATGCACATAAAAAGGCCATAACCAAAATTCCCAATAATAATATGCATAAAGGTAAAAATAAGCTAGGAATAGATACTGCTACATTTTGGTTTATTTGACTACCTATGTAACACCCTGCTAAAATCTGCACAAAATGTTTGATGCTTGTAGGAATATTAACTTTAACTATAAAGAAGTTTGCTAAAATGGTGAAAACAATTGCACCAATAATAGCGCCTGCAGGAATATGTAAATATCGAAATAAAAATCCCCCAAATATTCCAATTATAATTGAAACAATATTGAGAGAGCGGTTTTTCATACTCACAGATGTTTTTTTATTTTGCATAGTTTTTGCAAGCATATCTTTATTTTGCTGAATTGGCACGGAGTTGTTTTTATATATGTATCGAGTTTTTATATATACAGGGAAAAAAAGTAATACAAAGGTAAATCTTCCCAGTTGAAGGAGTGCTACTTGTTCAGGATTTGCTCCCAAGTCTGCAGCAATTAATGCTAAGTCTGAAACTCCACCGGGTGCACAAGAAAAAAAGGCTGTTGTTAAATCAAGATTTGTAAAAACTGATATAAAATATGCAAATATAGTTGTGATAGTTAAAAGACATATAGCGAGAATGAGCGCGGGGGTAAGCATTCTTTTTAGGCTTGTAATATCTTTTTTTGCAAAACGACTTCCAATAATTATTCCCGAGAAAATTTGTACAAAAACACGTAATAATGGTGGAAAAACTGCAATTGATGTTGCAATATTTAAAATTGCTACAAATAACAGAGCTCCAATAAAACTTCCTGCCGGGATTTTTAGTTTTTTTCCTATTATTCCGCCAATTGAGCCGCATGTAATTGTTGCTATAACGTGTGTAATATTCATATTAGTCTAAAAGTGCCCATGCTCGGTTTAATACGCGTTTTGAGTTTGCTAACACAACATCTGCATCTTCATGTGGAAGTGGCTTTACTTCAAAACTGAGTACATAAGGGTTTTTCTTGTTAAAAAAACCTTCATTTTTGAGTACCCTTAAAAACTCGAGTAATTGTACAGTATCATTTTTGCTGTTTTTAAAACCAAATCTTGGATGCTCATCGCCATAGGCTTCACACTCAGAATTTATAACTGTGTTTCCAATATGAAAGTGAGTTATGTATTCGCGAAGCGTACGTATGGTAAACTCAGGTGTTTCATAGCACATAGGAATATGTGATAAGTCTACCATGAGACCAAAGTTTGCGTGTGTTTTTCTAATCTCTTTTGCAAATTCAGCTGCAAATGGAGCAGGACCAATGAGCGATTTTTTTGCTATGTCAAAGTCAAATACCTCAAGTTCTACAAAAATTCCCATTTTTGCAGCTTCTGCACAAACGTTTCTTGTTGTTTTTACTAGTTGATTAAAAGCTTCTACTTTGGTGCTTTCCTCCCAGTGTCCCGATAAAAATGCCATACCTGTAGAGCCAAGTTCTGTAGCTTCTTTTAGGCCTTCAATAAGAGTTTTTTCTGCTTTAGAGCGTTCCTCTTCGTCAAGGGAATTGGGGTTCAATCCAGCCCCCAGTAGTCGTCCGTGAGCTCCATAACATACTTTGGTATGAGATTCTTTTAGCAATTTTGCAATGGTTTTTCTTGTTTCTATGTTTTTAATTGGATTTAACTCTATTACATCAAAGTAATCATCTTTTGCAAGCTTAGTAATTGATGGAATAATTGCATTTTCATCCTTTTG
>CAYJHL010000008.1:0-25376 GCA_964369585.1 uncultured Treponemataceae bacterium
ATAAAACTCATGCCGGTACAGCGGTAGCCCCATTTTCCTGGAACTGCAGTTTCAACGCATCCTATAGCACTATAGTTATATGCATCTTCTTCAGTTACGCCTCTATCCATAAAGGATGGAATAATAATCTCATCATTATTAAAGGCAGGCATTCCAAAGCCAATCTTTAGTACTTCAACTGCTTCATTCATAAACTTTTCATTAAGGCCTGCATGATAACGAACAGTTAAGTTTGGTTGAGGAAGTCTTGTTTGGGCAACGCTTCTTAAAATAAGGTACGACATATCGTTCACAGCATCTTTTTTATCTTTTGTTTGTCCACCAACAGTAACATTTTGGTATAAAGGTGATCCTGCACTAAACTGTGTGTGAGACCATGAGCGAATTTTGTTAATGGTAAAAGTTTTTAGCCAAAGATTTGTCATAAGTTCACAGGCAGAGTCAAGGGTAATAATTCCGGCATCGAGGTCTTTTTTGAAATATGGACAGAGGTATTGATCCATTCGTCCGTATGAAAGAGAGTGACCGTTAGATTCAATTTGTAATACTAAGTGGACTAGCCACATTGACTGCACAGCTTCATAGAAAGTGTCTGCTTTGTTATAAGGAACTTTTTTCAACACTCTTGCCATTTCAAGAAGTTCTGTTGCTCGCTCGCTACTTGCTGTTTTTGCCTCTTTTTCTGCCAAATCTGCATATCTAAGAGCAAAATGTTTTACAGCCTCTATTACAATAAGGATTGATTCATAAAAATAGCGTTTTTTTAGATTTTTGTAATCACTTAAATCAAGAGCCTCCATATGTTCTTTTGTTCTTTTTTCAAAAGCACAAAGGCCTTCTTTTATTATAGCTTCGTAAGAAACAGCAACGTGAGCATCTCCCGAAGTTAGGTTTCCTTCTGCTTTGATTATTCCTAAGTCGTAAAAAACACGGCTTGCAGGTGGAATTGCAGCAAGACCTTTTTCTAATACGGTATTATGTTCCCAAAAAGGAGCTATTTCTCGTAATTGGCTCTTTGTTTTTTCATCAATAAAAAAAACATCACCATCTCGTTTTTCAAATTCATCGAGTTCGTTCACAACCCAATTCATTGCATATTCAGGGAAAATAGGTGCTGCCCTATTTGAAGAAGCTTGATTTCCAGCCAAAAGGGAATCTTCCTCAATGAATATGGTCATTTTTTCGAGAATATTTTTGAGCATATAGGCTCGTTTTAAGGTGATGGGTTTGTCTGCATGTAGCTTATAGCTTTCTGTTGTTAAGATAGCTCTCTCTGCGCACACGTTTGATTTTGTGTTTAATAGATTTTCTCGAAAGTTATTCATTCGAGATGTTAGAGATCCGAAATGTGGATGGTTTGTCATAAATTCCTCCAAAATAATTAAAGTATGCCTCTCTCTCTTAAGATTATGATATCACTTGTTTACGAATATGTCAAGTATTATTTACGAATGAAACTTGACATTATGTTTTAGGTGACTTTTTTTGTTTTTTCTCTTTACTTTTTTAATTTTCAGTGTATAATGAAAAGAAATACATTACGAATGAAGAAAAGGTTTGTATGAGTTTAACAGGAAAAATATTTAATATTCAAAAATTTAGTTTGCACGATGGCCCTGGGATACGAACTACGGTGTTCTTTAAAGGGTGCCCTTTAGAATGCCAGTGGTGCTCTAATCCAGAGTCCCAAAATAGGTTTGCCTATATTGCAGATGTAATGGATGACAAAGCCTTTTGTGGGAAAACTTATACAGTTGACGAAGTTTTAAAAGAGGTGATAAAAGATAAGCCTTTTTATGATCAATCTGGTGGAGGTATGACTCTCTCAGGTGGAGAAGTATTGCAACAATCAAGCTTCGCGATGGCATTAGCAGATGAAGCAAAAAAACAAGGGGTGCATGTAGCAGTTGAAACAACAGGTTTAACAAGTAAAAATATTTTCCAAGAGTTCGTTTCGCATATTGACTTATTGCTTTTTGACTTTAAGCATCACAATAATGAAAAGCATAAAATTTTTACAGGTGTGTCGAATGAAGGAATTCAAGAAAACTTACAGTATGCCTTATCACATGGAATAGCCATTAGTGTGAGAATTCCTGTGATACCTGGTTTCAATGACAGTATAGAAGATGCAAAAAATATTTCATCATATTTATTTGATATTGGCGCAAAGGTTGTGCATTTACTACCTTTTCATCAATTTGGTGAAAAAAAATACGAGAGGCTGGGAGTTGTTTATGAGATGCAAGATATCAAACAACTTCATCCAGAAGATTTAGAGGAATATAAACAAGTATTTACTGATGTAGGATTAATTTGTACATTTGAGTAATTTATTATAGAGGGCATTATGGGAAAAAGGGAAAACAAAGTTTTAGATATTTTATCAGCACACGGAAAGATAGAAGTTGCGGTTTTAGCTGAGAAAATTGGGGTATCGCAAGTTACAATCCGAAAAGATTTAGATGCCCTTGAAGAGAAGGGTATCGTTCGGCGCGAACATGGATATGCAATAATTGGTGGGCTTGAAGATGTAAATAATAGGCTTGCTTTTAATTACGAAGAAAAAAGAAAAATTGCGCGATTAGCTGCAACCTTGGTTGCACCTGGTGAAACAGTAATGATTGAAAATGGAAGTTGCTGCACACTTTTAGCTGAAGAAATTGCAAAGACTAACCAGGGGGCAACAATTATTACAAACTCTGCGTTTATAGCTAGTTACATTCGTCGTATTGACGGGGTAAATATTGTTCTTTTAGGTGGCGATTTCCAAAATGATGCACAAGTAATGGTTGGTCCAATATTAAAAACATGTGTTTCTCAATTTTTTGTAGACAAATTATTTGTAGGAACAGATGGGTTCTCTGAGGAACGAGGATTTGCAACAAATAATCACTTGCGAGCGCAAGCTGTTCGTGATATGGCGGAACATGCTGCAAAAGTAGTCGTAGTAACAGAAAGTCAAAAATTTGAAGTACAAAGTGTTGTGCCTTTTAATTTAGGAAATACTATAAAGTGTGTTGTTACGGATGATCAAATTGCCCCCTCTTCTGAGAAGGTTATGGAAAAGTGCGGAATTGAAGTTTTAAAAATTTCACAATAATACTATTTACAAAGGAGTTGTATATGAAGAAGAAATATCGAATTGGAATTGATGCTGGTGGAACAAAAGTAGCTTACGGTTTGTTTGATGAAGAGAATAATTTGGTAGACAGGTATCAGCATCCAACGTGCATTACTGCAACGGGACCTGAATTTTCAGATACCCTTATTCAACATATAGAAAAAATAGTAGAAAAAAATGAGATTCATCTTTCTGAATTGCAAGGAGTAGGAATCTGTATGCCATCTTTTATTCTTTTTGATAAAGGATATGTTTGTATGACTTCAGCCATGGTAGAAATTAAAGATTTTGCCATGAAAGATTATTTTAAAGAACGCCTTCCTGTACCTGTTGTTTTGGATAATGACTCTAATGTAGCAGCTTTAGCAGAACATAGATATGGAGCTGGGCGTGGTACCAATCATATGGTATATATGGCAACCAGTACCGGTATTGGAAGCGGTTTAATATTTAACGGGCAATTGTTCCGAGGAAGTTATGGTTGGGCTGGTGAAAGTGGACACATGATTATTACGCACAATGAAGGTCATATGTGTGGTTGTGAAAACCAAGGTTGTTTCATGTCTAAGTCTGCAGGAAGATACATGCCTCATAGAATTAGAGAGGGAGCAAAGCGGAAAAAGACAATAATGAATTTAGACTCAGCTTTAGATTGTCGAGTTTTAGAAGAAGCATGTCTAAAGGGAGATGAGCTTGCATTGGAACTTCTCGATGAAAGTGCAAAGTATATAGGTATTTGTGCTTTTAATGTGTACCAACTTCTAAATATAAATGTGTTTGTATTTGGTGGGGGAATGGTAAATATGGGGCCGTTGTTATTTGATAGGGTAAGAGCAGAGTTTGATCGACTTAACCATATTCCACAACCTGTTGAATTCCGGTTTGCTGAATTAAAACAAGATTTTGGTATTATAGGTGCTGCAGAGTTGGTAAAAGATTTATAGTCTTTATTTTTATTAGAGAAAAGTCCTTTAAGCTCTTTGCTTTGAAGGACTTTTTTTATGATTAATCCTGTAGTTTAGAGGCGGCTTCTTTGTCGAGAATGATAGTCACATCTTTATGAAACCATAGCATTGAAGCAGGAAGTTTTGGGTCTGCAACTCGTCTGTTTAAGAATTGTGCAATTGCGTCTGCCTTTGCTTTTCCGCTTGCAACGAGTACAATTTTTTTGCTCTCTAAAATTAAACCAACACCAATTGTCATTGCTTGCTTTGGTACTTCATCTGTACTATTAAAAAATCTTGCATTTGCATTGATTGTTTCTTGTGTTAAATCTTCAATGTGGGTGTCCAAGTCAAGGCAATCTTCTTTTGGCATATTAAAAGCAATATGTCCATCTGTGCCTATACCCAAAAGGATATAATCAAACCCATTAAGATTTTTTATTTTATCTGTATATTCCTTGCATGCTGTTTGAAGGTTTGTTGCACATGCATCAGGAGAAAAAGTATTTTGTATGTTTATATCTGTTTTACTATAAACCTTATCGTTTAAATAATAGTAATACCCCTGATCATTTGTTTTAGATAGGCCAACGTATTCATCCATATTGTATGAGTGAATATCTTTAAAGCTAATTTTTTCCTTTTTTGTCAAAGCGCAAAGTTCTTCGTATGTTCCATCAACAGAGCCACCAGTCGGTAAGCAAATGTTTGCTGCGGGTTGCTCTGTAATACAATCGGCAAGCATTTTTGCTGAGAGTTTGCTCATTTCATCATAATTTTCAACAATAATAGTCTTCATAATTCTTTCCTTTTTTTTTAATCTGTAGTAATAATTTTGTTACATAGTTTTTTTAGTTGAGATATTTCTTTTTGTTTGATATTGCTATCGGTAACAATTATGTCAAAGTCAGTAGGTTCAGCATGTTTTGCCAAATAATGGTTTCCAATTTTAGAATGATCAATTACAAGAACTCTTTTTTTAGCACTCTCAAAGATAGCTTTTTTTACGTTTGCATCTTCTATATCTGGAACTGTTGCACCGTGTTCATAGCTAAACCCTTGTGTTCCTATAAATGCAATATCTACTTGAAAATTCTTATAAAAATCAACAGTCATGCTGCTTAATGCGCCTGCCGAGGTATGACTATATTCTCCCGGCGCTAAAATTAATTTTACCTTTGAATTCGGCTCAATATGGTTAGCAATAGGCCATGAATTTGAAATTACAATCACGCGTTTTTTTTCAAGATATTTTGCAATATGAAGCGTTGTTGTTCCACAATCGATTATAATAGAATTACCTTCTTCAACAAGGGAGGCAGCTTTTTTTGCAATGAGCTGTTTTTCTAAGGCCATCTGTCCCTGTTTTAAAGAAAAGCTTGGCTCTATTCCAACTCCTTGACTTATATATGCTCCTCCATAAGTTGTAACAACTAAGCCTTGCTGTTCGAAGACAGCAAGATCCCTCCGAATTGTCATCGTTGACACATTAAACTTTGCTGCTAATGCATTAACTTCTACTGTGGAGTTTTCTTGTAGCATTGTATATATAACCATTCTTCTTTCTGCAGAGTTCATAGCTTATCCTCCGATACTTACTGGAACATTTAAAGTTTTTGCCATTTGTACATAGTCTATCATAAAATCATCTGATGGTTCTGCTACGTGTTTTAGCTTGCTTTCTATGCCAAGTTGTATATATTTTCCCTCTGCAAGTTTGTGGTATTTTAAAATGTCAACTTGTTTAACGGGTTGTCCTAAACCGTTTATGAACTCTATGCGTTTTAAAAAGTCATCTTTGTTATCATTATAACCGGGAACAACTACAAGGCGTATGTTCATATCGACGTTAGCCTTAGCAATAAGTTGTGCATTTTTTAGTATTTGAGAGTTATCAACAAAGGTACACTTTCTATGAATATCATTATCTATAGCCTTTATGTCATACAATACTAAGTCGATAAAAGGAAGAAGATTTTGTAATTTTTCTGAGCTAATAAGGCCTGCGGTATCTAGAGCAATGTGGATTTTTTCTTTTTTTAGGAGTTTAGAAACTTCTATCAAAAAATCACTTTGCAAGGCTGCTTCGCCGCCAGAAAAAGTAACTCCCCCACCTGATTGTATATAGAAGTCGTTGTCTCGTATAAGTTTTGAGAATAGTTCTTCTGGGGTAAGTTCATAGCCAATAGTTTCATATGCATCATAATAGCAATTCTCAGCACATTCTTGTAAGTTTGCACAACTTGTGCGGTCAATTATGCATCCTTGTTTGGTGAGTTGTATTGAGTTTTGGTGTGCAATGGAAACACACTTTCCACATTTTACACAAAGTTCTTTGTGGTATAAAATTTTTTTTCCTTGCTCAATAAGCTCTGGGTTTGCACACCATAGGCACTTTAGGTTACATCCAACAAAAAAAACTGTTGAACGCAAACCTGGCCCGTCTTTTGTGGAATATTTCTGTATTTTAGAAATAAATCCTTTCATCTATGCCCACCCATGTTCTGTTCTTGCAATAATTGCATCTTGAGCTTCTGGCATAAGGGTAGAGAAAAGAGCGCAATACCCTGCTACACGAACCATTAAATCTTGGTGATCTTCTGGATGGAGTTTTGCTTCTTTCAAAAGTTTTGAGTCTACAATGTTAAATTGGTTATGGAAAATTTTCTTTTTTCTTCCAGCCTCAATAAAACAGGCAAACTTTTCAAGGTTTTCATCTCCTTCTAATGCTCCTGGTGAAAAGCGCATGTTAAGCAATTGTCCGCCTGCAATTTTGTCATTAGGTAATTTTGACATTGAATTTATAACGGCGGTTGGACCTTCTCTGTCTGCTCCTAGACAAGGAGAAGCTCCTTCATTTAAAGGCTTTCCTGCAAGCCTTCCATCTGGCGTTGCTCCAACATCAAATCCATTTGGAACATAGGATGTAATATTTGATGTAGACATAGTGTATCCACACCCTACAGGACCGCAATTTGCTCTATCTGTGGTATATCCAGGAAGAAGTTCAAGGTAGGATTCATACACTTCTGCAACTATGAAATCAACATAGTCGTCATCGTTACCAAATTTAGGCGCATTTTTACAAAGTTGGCGTATTCTGGCTCCCTTTTCACCTTCAAAATTAGAAGATAGAGTTTCTTTTAATTCTTCCATCGTTATTTCTTTGTCTTCAAATACTAATTTTTTTATTGCTGCTAAAGAGTCTCCGACCGTTGAAGGTCCAATATTTGATTGGCTAACATAATCGTATTTAGCTCCACCATTTTTGAGTGTCTTCCCTCTTTCAAGAGAGCAATCAATAAGAGAGGAAGCAAAAGGATCTGCATCATGGAATTTAAGAGAGCGATCGCAAACAGTATCGCAATCAACTGCTAAGTCAAAATAAAATTTAAGTGCTTTTTTCCATGCGCTCCAAAGTGCTTCATATGATTCGTAAGAAGCATTCTTTTCGTTGAGTTTTATTAACTCAATACCACTTGCAGGATCTGTTCCGTTGTTTAGAACAATTTCAAATACTTTTCCAAAGTTAATGTAAGTCATGCCGGTGGCTCGGTGACCCCATTTTCCTGGTATTGCAGTTTCTACACAACCCATAGATGCATAATCTCTTGCAGTTTCTAAATCTAAGTCTAGTGTCATCATCGCAGGGATTACTACTTCATCACAAAAAACTGAAGGCATACCAAACCCTTGGCGAATAAGTTTTGCAGAATCTACCATTAATTGATGTGGTGTTTGTTCGCAAAAACGTACGCTTAAGTTTGGTTCTGGGAGGCGGGTTAAACTCATAGCTTCAAGACAAAGGTATGATAATTCGTTTGTGCCATCTTCCCCATCAGTTTTTAAGCCTCCCACAATGAGGTTTGAATACAGTGGGTATCCGCCGCTGTACTGTGTGTGCCCCCAAGGTCGTATTTTATTTATGGAATTTGTCATAATAAAAAAATGGGTAATATATTCCAAGGCTTTCTCTTCTGAAAGAATCCCCTTTTCAATGTCATTTTTGTAATAGGGATACATAAATTGGTCAAAGCGCCCAAAAGAAAAGGAGTGGCCATTGCTTTCAATCATCATGAGAAGGTGGGTTAGGTACACGGTTTCTACTGCTTCGTAGAAATTTTTTGCTCCTTCTTCCATAAAAGTTTCACACATTTTTGCAATGGTAAGAAGTTCTTCTTTTCTTTTCGCTTCAGTTTCAGTTTCAGCCATTTCGTATGCGAGAGTACTAAATCGTTTAATATAAAGAAGAGATCCTTCCATAGTAATAATTACAGCATTGTAATAGTCTTTTTGGTCTTGAGTTAAAGATGGGTTCTTTAAACATTCTTGGGCGATTTTTTTTACGCCGCCATAGCCTTCTCTTAAAACAAATTCATGTTCAGGAATAATATGCCCGTCGCCAGACATGCTAATTCCTCCGCGATGTAAAACACCTTGTGTCTCTGCTTGTTTGTTTATTTCTGGAAGATTTTTTAATACTTCATCTTTGTGCGTAATACCAATCCAGTATTTTTCAAGCTTTCTTAAACGTTCCTTTGTTTCCTCGGTAACAAAAAAAGAATCTCCAGTTCTATGCTCAAATTCATCCATCTCTGCAATAACCCAATCGTAAGAATATTCAGGAAAAACAGGGGCAGCAAAGTTTTCTCTTGCTTGATTACCAAAAATGAGAACATCTTTTTCAATGTAAATAGTCATACGCTTAAGAGTTTCAGCATATGCTTTTGCCCTTCTTATTATGTGCGCTTCTCCTTCTGTGCCTTGAAACACTTCAGTAATAATTTCTGCTCGTTCGGGGCAAAGAGTTGCTTTTCTATTGTTCATAAATTGTTGAACTCGGTCAATTCTGTCAAAGTCACAATCTTGTGTTTTTGGTTTAAAACGTAATAATTCCATGCTGTTCTCCTATGATATGTTTATTTTTTCAAATTTCGCTTTGTTTATTTGCTCGTGTATGTTGTTCTTTTCGAAAATGAAACCTTCTTTTTCCATTGCCCAACACACAGCACCTACTACGGGATCGCTTTCTAGAGTTATGAGTTCAAAATTTATATTTGCCTCATGCAAGCTATGCGCTAGCGCTTGTAGAATTTGATTATGTTCCGCTTTTGTGTATAAGGAGCCTAAAAGTACAATTGGGATAGATTCTTCTTTTGGAAAATCAAGTTCTTTCACAACTGCTATAATATCTCGGGCATTTTGTTTCCCGCAGTTTGAGAGTATCTCGAGTGCTACCTCATCTTTTTGTTGAGCTGCAATAAAAAGAAACTTCGCAAAATTTTTTGATTCCAATTTTTTTTCAGCTATTGCACAGATAAGGTTTTCCTCAAAGCCTTCTTTTGTTTTTACACCCAACTCTGTATACATTAAATCGCATAAAAGAGTTTTTCGTCCGCCTCTAAATAAATAATCATATACATGGCTAATTGCTTTTTCACCTAGTATCTTTCCTCCTGCATAATCTCCTGAGAGCTCAAAGAGGCGCCCTGCCATGTGTGTTTTTCCTTGTTTAGTGATTCCTCCCGCGCCTGTTCCTGTTCCATTCATAGAACAGATACCCCAGCCCGTTGCGCTTCCTGCTTTTATTCCTAAAAAAGAATCATTGCATAAGATTATATTTTTTATTCCGTATTCGGTGATAAAAGAACCAATATCTTCTTCTTGTTTTTTGCAGTCAACTCCTGCCATTCCGTACACAAGAGAAACTTTCTCCCATTGAAGATTATTTCGTTTTTGTATTTCGTTAAAAAGTGTTTGTAGAACTATTTTTAAATCTGCATACCCATGAGGAAGGAATTCATGACTAGTTGTACTTGTTTCTATAAGGTCAACAAGCTTTCCTTTTTTTGAAAAAAGGGCACAGTGGGTTTTTGTTCCTCCCCCATCAATGCCCAAAAAGTATTCAACCATGGCCTTTCCTCCCATAATAATACTACGAATAATAAAAGTATAGTATGGCAAAGAATAAAAGTCAACATAAAACAATGTTGTTTTGTGTTGACTTTTGAAGAATAACATACTAATTGGTAAAAAAAACATTTTTATATGTTTCTTTTGAATGAAAATTTTATTAAAATGCAAGTTTTTTGCTTTCATTCGTTAAAAATTGCTTGACAGATGGAAATATGTAACCTATAATTCTATATGTGACTTTGTTACAAGTCTAAAAGTACGAGCGTTGCTCGTCAGAATAATTTAAAAGAGAGGAAAGAAAATGAAAAAAACTCTTTTGGTATTGATTGTGGCTGTTTTAATGGCTGGTATGGTTTTTGCCGGTGGTGCAAAAGAAGATGACGGTGTAATTAAAGTTGGGTTTATTACACAAGCTCTAGCTAACCCTTCACAAGCATATGCTTGGAAAACAGTACAGGCAAATGCTCCTGATTTTGGATATGAAGTAACAGTATTCGATGAAGAATATGACCCTCAAAACGGTGTTGCTGCAATTACTACTTGTATTGCACAAGGCTATGATGCAATTATGATTAATCCTACAGATGCAAGTGCATTAATCCCTTCAATGATGGAAGCTAGAGATGCTGGTATTATTGTAAGTATGTACTCTTCAGAGGTACCTGCAGAATATACATCTGCTCGCGATTTTATGTGCGGTTCTAATGACTATCTTGCAGGCGAAATTGCAGCTGAAACTTTGATGGCAGCATTCCCTAATGGTGTAAACGTTGTTGAAATTGGTGGACAATCAGGACACAATGCTCAAATTCAAAGAACTGATGGTTTTATGGATAAAATTGCTGGCTCAAAAGTAAACGTTCTTGATTCAAGGGACTGTGAAGCTTGGGCAACTGACGATGCTCTTGCAATCATGGAAGACTTTATCATCAAATACGGTGATGATATTCAAGCTGCATATTGTCACTGGGACAATGGTGCAACAGGAATAATTCAAGCTCTTCAAGCAGCAGGAATGGATGATGTTTATGTTATTGGCGTAGATGGAAACTCAGTTGGATATGACCAAGTTATTGCTGGAACTCAAGCATTAAGTGTTGGACAAAGTTTTAACCAAATGACACTTGATTCATTTGCAAATATTAAAAAAGTTATGAACGGAGAATCTGTTCCAAGTAACACTTGGACAGCATTAGACGTTGTAACAGCTGACACTGTAAATAATTTCCCTTATCCAGAATGGTAGAAAACTGTCGACCGACATTGTAATTTAAATATAAAGAGTTACGCAGTTTAGGGCGTAACTCTTTTCAAAATAAGGGGGAAGTACATGAAACACACAGATAAAAATATTCTTGAAGTAAAGAATGTTTGCAAAAGTTTTCCCGGTGTTAAGGCTTTAGATAATGTTTCTATAACTGTGCCATGTGGTGTTGTTTATGGAATTGTAGGAGAAAACGGAGCTGGAAAGTCTACTTTAATGAAGATACTTTCTGGTGTATACACAAAAGACTCTGGTGAAGTAATTTTTAATGAAGAGGTTGTCGAACATACAACTCCTATTCAAGCATTGCACCGAGGACTAAGTATTATTTATCAAGAATTTAATCTTGTAAACACAATGACCGTCGGAGAAAATATTCTTCTCGGACGTTTTCGCGAATTTAAAGGAATGAAAGGTGTTCATAAAAATGCAGCCGGATACTTAGATATCATAGGGTGTAATATTGACACATACGAGCTAGTAGGTAACTTAAGTGCTTCTGAAATGCAAATGGTTGAAATTGCAAAGGCTCTATCATTCAACTCAAAACTTATAATAATGGATGAACCAAGTAGCAGTTTAACTGCAGAGGAATTAAAACAGCTTGGTCTTCTAATAAAACAATTGAGAGCTGACGGCATCTCGATTATATATATCAGTCATAAATTGGATGAAATTTTTGATTATTGCGACATTGTTACAATTATGCGTGATGGAAATGTAATAGACACGAAGGATATTGCAGATTTAACAAGAGCAGAAATGATTGAAAAAATGGTTGGACGACCAATTGAAAATGAATTCCCTCCAAAAACAAAAAATGTTGGAGAGGTCTTGTTAGAAGTAAAAAATCTTAATACAAGAAAGCTTCATGATATAAACTTTAACGTGCGAAAAGGTGAGATTCTTGGGCTTGTAGGACTTGTGGGTGCCGGACGAACAGAAATAATCCGAGCTCTTTTTGGAGCAGACAAAGTGCATGGTCATGAAGTCTATCTGAACGGTGAAAAGGTTTCTATTCCGACACCAAAACAAGCAAAGTCTCTAGGATTGGCGCTTGTTCCAGAAGATAGAAAAAAAGAGGGCCTTATTCTTCCTTTTTCAGTTGAGAGTAACATCTCTCTTGCTACATTAGATAAAATTTCAAAATTTGGAATAGTAAATAATTCACTTGAAAAAGAAATGGGTAAACGACAAATAAAAGCATTGTCTATTAAAACACCAACTGCAGAAACAAAGACAGTAACGCTTTCTGGTGGAAATCAACAAAAGTGTATTGTTGGGCGCTGGTTAGAATTACCTCCAAAGATTTTGATTTTGGATGAACCTACACGCGGAATTGATGTTGGTGCTAAATATGAAATTTATGTTCTCATGAACAAGGTTGTAGAAGAAGGTGGAGCAATTATTATGATTTCTTCAGAACTACCTGAAGTTTTAAATATGAGCCATAGAGTTTTAACCATATGTGAAGGTAGTATAACGGGAGAATTTGATCCTGAAAAAGCAACTGCAACTGAAATTATGGATAAGGCTATTGGGTAAGGAAGGAGCGTTGAAATGAATACAAAAGCTATTATGGAAAAAAGATGGGTAAAGTATTTACAACGAAACCTTCTTTCAGTTGGTATTGTTGCTTTAATAATTGTAACCGCACTTGTAGAGCCAAAATTTTTAAGTCAAAATAATATTACAAATATTATGCGACAAATGGCTGTTTTGGCGTATGTTGCACTTGGAATGACTTTCGTTATACTGGGAGGTTTTATTGATCTTTCTGTTGTAGGAATCATTTCTTTAGTAGGTGTTACAAGCGTTTGGCTAATTAATCCTCTTGGACAAGTAGGAGCGATATTGGTTGGGCTTTTATTAGGTGCTTTTTTGGGCTACTTAAATGGTAAGGTATTAACAATATCCGGAGCAATGACGCAGGCAGAAGTTTTGTTTATTACCTATGGTATGAGTTCAATCTTTATGGCAGTAGGGCTTTTAGTAATAGGTCCTGAAACAGTTGTAATTGCAAGAAGTGTAAATCCTTATACTATTTTTACAGCTTTGGGTTCCGGGTTAGTGTTTGGAGTAATTCCTATTGCGCTTGTTGTCTTTTTTGTGCTTCTTATTTTGATGCACTTGTTCCATACAAAAACTTTAGCAGGAAGGTCAATTAGTATTGTCGGTGGAAATAAAGAAACAGCTTTCCTTTGTGGTTTTAATGTAAAGCGAATAATGTGTTTAATCTATACTATCAGCGGAATAATGGCCGGCTGTGGTGGAATTATGCTTGCATCTCGAGGAACTATCGCAAATGCGACCTTTGGTATGGGTTATGAAACCAATGCTATTCTTTGTGTAGTTGTAGGTGGTACAACCTTAAAAGGCGGTAAAGGTAGTGTTCTTAGAACGGTACTTGGTGTTCTTTTGATTACTCTCTTAGGTAACTGTATGAACATGTTGGAACTTTCAACATACATGCAAACAATTATGAGAGGTGCGGTTTTGGTTGTTGCCATTTGGCTTGATAACCGCCGAGAAGTTTAGGAGGATATTGTGGTACAAGTAGTAGAAAAAGAAAATAAAATTTGGAAAGCAATTTCAAAGCAAAAAGCAGTATTGGCAATTATAGCAATGCTTGTGATGATGTTGTTTTCAAATACTAATTTTTATTCGGCATATAACTGGATTGATATTTTCCGATCCGCAGCAATTTTAGAGATAGTTGCTTTTGGTGTTACTGTAGCTGTAATTTGTGGAGGATGTGATCTTTCGGTTGGTGGAACACTTTCTCTTGGTGGTGTAGTTGCTGTATTACTAATAAATGCAGGATATCCTATTTGGATGGCAACCATTGCAGCTGTATTATTTGGAGCTGTAATTGGTTTTATTAATGGGTTTTTAGTTGTACATCAAAAAACTGAGCCCTTCATTATTACTCTGGGTATGGGTATGCTTCTAAAAGGAGTGGCACAACAACTTACTGATGCGCATCCTCTTATTAACAAAGTTCCAGATTTCCTAAAGTTTGCAAATACAAAAGTTTTTGGATCAATTCCTGTACTTGTTATTTACATGTTTGTACTATTTGCTATTTTCCATTACATAATGCGATATACAAGTTTTGGTAGAAACTGTTATGCAATTGGTGGAAACTATGAAGTAGCTAAATATTCCGGCATCCCGGTAGTTCCTATCAAATGGGCGTCTTTTGTAATAAGTGCATCAACAGCAAGTTTTGCAGGTGTCCTACTTGCATCACGGATGAATACAGCATCTTCTGTATATGGAGATACAACAGGTATGCTTGTAAACTGTGGTGTAGTTATTGGGGGGACATCCTTTGCTGGAGGTGTTGGTGGTGTTGTAGAAAGCTTTATTGGGCTTATGGTAATTCAACTTTTAACAAACTGTATGAACATGCTTGGGGTTGAGTCATTTACTCAAAAACTACTTGAAGGTATCTTAATTGTTGCAATTATTGCCTTTGACTGTTTTGGACGAAAACTTAAACGTGAAAGAGTATAAAATATAAAGCATGCCAATTGGTATGCTTTATGTAAAAGGAAGAGAAGAATGAAAGAACAAAATTATTTAGATAATCTCGTTGGAGTTTTTGGGCAACCTGTTGCAGAAAACCCTGGAGTTGTGGTACAAGATGCAGCCTTTAAGTCTCTCGGTTTAGAAAGGTGGCGCTTCTTAACGATTGATGTTGATAAAGATAAGCTAGAAGATGCTATAAATGGATTAAAAGCTTTTAAAATGAAAGGTGCAAACTGCACTATTCCACATAAAATTGAATGCATGAAATTTTTAGATGAGATTTCTGAAAGCGCACAAATTATTGGAGCTGTAAATACGCTTGTTAACACTGATGGGAGACTTTTTGGTGAAAACACAGATGGTAAAGGTTTTATGATGGCCTTAGAAGCAAATGGTATTGATGTTGCAGGAAAAAAAGCGGTAATCTTTGGTGCAGGTGGAGCTTGTCGAGCAATAAGTGTTGAAATGGCACTAAAAGGCGTTGGAGAAATTACAATTGTCAATCGAAAAGAAGACAAAGCTCTTGGAGATGCTCTTGTAGAAATACTAACAACAAAAACAAAAGCTAAAATTTCTTATGAAGATTGGAATGGGCCTTTTTCAATCCCAGTAGGAACAGATATTGTGATAAATGCAACCTCTGTTGGTTTATATCCTGATGTGAATGATATTCCAAACATTAACTTAGACAGTATTACGAAAGATATGTTTGTTCAAGATGTTATTCCAAATCCTACTGAAAGTGCCTTTATAAAAGAAATGAAAAAGCGAGGCATTCCTTGTTCAACAGGAGCTGGTATGTTTATAAACCAAGCTGCTTTAAATATTGAAATGTGGACTGGTTTGAAACCGGATAAAGATATTATGCTAAAAGCATTAGAAGAAGCACTCTCATAACATAAAAAGAGTCATTCATTTTGAATGACTCTTTTTAACACCCGTGATAAAATGAAAGAGGTCTCAGATGAATAATATTGACAAAATTAAAGAGCTAAAACCAATAGCTTTTATTGAAAAACTGAAAAATGACATGATGGCCGAACCTCGTTTTGCGACTATTGAGCAAGCAAAACTTATTACAAAAAGCTATCAAAAAAATGAAAAGGAACCTAGATGTATCCAAAGAGCTGAAGCTTTAAAAGCTGCACTTCAGGAGATGAAAATAAAAATTGAAAAAGAAGAGCGAATTGTTGGAAATAGAACTGCAGGAGTCCGTTCTGGGGTTGTGTTTCCTGAAACAGGTGCCTCATGGATAGCAAAAGAATTTCTTTCTCTGCCTACAAGGGCACAAGATAAGTTTCAAATACATATGGAAGATGTAGAAACATTCGAAAAAGAAATTCTTCCGTACTGGAAAGGGAAATCTCTTGAAGATCAAGTGCGTAGTGCAATTGGTGAAGAAGTCGATGCTATTGCAAAAGTAGTAAAAATAAATCAAAAGGATCATTCTCAAGGTCATATTTGTCCAAATACGAAGAAGTGGCTTGAGCTGGGTCCCAGTGGTATCAAAGCTCAGGCTGAAGAACAATTAAAAGGATCAGAAGGAAAGGAAGCAGAGTTTTATAAAAGTATAATTCTTGTTATGGAAGGAGCTTGCTCTTTTATGACCCGCTATGCAGATCTTGCAAAGGAGATGTATGTAGAAACTAAAGCTGAAAGCTTGCTTGAAGTAGCGAGAATTTGTAAAAAGCTTTCTCAAGCAACACCAGACACCTACCATGAAGCGGTACAGTCTTTGTGGTTTTTATATGTTATTTTACAAATGGAAGGAAATGCCTCTTCGTATTCACCTGGACGTATGGATCAATATTTATTGCCATATTACGAAAACAGCCTTTCTGATGGTATGAGTGTAGAAGAAGCTCTTGTAATTACAGAGAGCTTATGGCTTAAATTTAACCAAATTGTATACCTCAGAAACTCAAATAGTGCAAAGTATTTTGCTGGTTTCCCAATAGGTTTTAACGTTGCTATTGGTGGACAGCACGAAGATGGAAGTGATGCTACAAATGAGTTAAGCTACATGTTCTTAAAGGCGCAAGAGCACCTTTTACTTCCTCAGCCAAATTTATCTTGTAGAGCACATAAAAACTCACCACAAGATTTTTTAGAAACTTCAAGCCGCATTATTGGAATGGGAAGTGGAATGCCACAAGTATTTAATGACGAGGCAATTATTCCAGCCTTAAAAGCACATGGTGTAAGTCATGAAGATGCTATGAATTATGCAATTGTTGGCTGTGTAGAACTAACTACGCACGGAAATGCTCTTGGTTGGAGTGATGCTGCAATGTTTAACTTAGTAAAGGCTCTTGAGCTTACGCTAAACAATGGCGTGGATATGCTTTCAGGTGCTAAAACAGGGTTGGATCTTGGGAATTTAACAACATATGCAACTTTTGCAGACTTGGAAGAAGCTTTTGCAAAACAAATTGATTATTTTATGGACAAAATGGTCGATTGTGTATCTGTTGTAGAAAAAATACACGAGGCGTTACTCCCTACTCCATTTTTATCAGCAGTTATAGATGACTGTATGGCCGTTGGAAAAGATGTAACACAGGGTGGAGCTCATTATAATTTTGCAGGAGTTCAAGCAATCCAAGTTGGGAATGTTGCAGATTCTTTGGCTGCAATAAAAGACCTCGTGTATGATAAAAAAACACTTACTGCAGAACGACTCCTTAAGGCCTTGCAGACGGACTTTGAAAATGAAGAACTAACGCGATTGATGCTCATTAATAAAGTTCCAAAATATGGAAACGATGTAGATTGGGTAGATGCTATGGGTGCAAAATGGGCAAACTACTTTGCTGACGGATTAAAAAAATATAAAAATGGGCGAGATGGTATTTATCAAATGGGATTATATACTGTTTCGGCACATGTTCCTATGGGCGAAAATGTTGCGGCCTCTGCAGATGGAAGACATGCAAAAGATCCTCTTGCTGACGGAGGTGTTTCTGCTATGTATGGGCGAGACATCAATGGTCCAACGGCTTTGTTACAGTCTGTCGCAAAGCTTCCCTTTGAAAAAACAAGTAATGGCAGCCTTTTGAATATGAAGTTCTTACCACAATTCTTTCACACTGAAGCGGGTATAAAAAAATTTACTGGCCTTTTAAGAGCCTTTGTTGATTTAGGTATAAGCCATATTCAGTTTAACGTACTAAATGAAGCAGACTTACGAGGAGCGCAAGAAGACCCTGAGAAATATCGTGGCTTAACAGTTCGAGTTGCAGGCTATACTGCGTACTTTACCGAACTTGCAAAAGACTTACAAGATGAAATTATTGCAAGGACAGTGTACGAAGGACTATGACAGGCGTAATATTTGATATAAAAAGGTTCGCTATTCATGATGGTGATGGTATACGGAGCACACTATTTTTTAAGGGGTGCCCTATGCGTTGCCCATGGTGTCATAACCCAGAGGGAATTAATACTAACGTCACGCTGTGGCATCACATATCAATGTGCGTGCAATGTGGTGTATGCGTAGAAGCCTGTCCTCATGGAGCTTTGACTCTTGATAAACGCATCCATATCAATAAAAACCGGTGCAAAAAGTGTTCAAAGTGTGTAGAGGTGTGTCCTACTAGTTCAATGGCTATAGATAGTCAAGAAGTTTCTCTAGAAGAAGCAAAAACAATGTTATTGAGAGATAGAATTTTTTTTGGAAAAAATGGGGGAATAACTCTTTCAGGAGGAGATGTTCTATTACAGGTAGATTTTGCAACAGAGCTTCTTATGCTTTGTAAACAAGAAGGTGTTAATACCGCAATAGAAACTTCTTTGTGTGGACCAAAATCTGCAATAGAAAAACTTCTTCCTGTAGTTGATTGTTTTATCATTGATATTAAGTTTTTAGATGATAAAAAGCATAAGGAAGTATTAGGCATTTCAAATAATATTATTTTAGAAAACTATGAACTATTACTAAGGGAAGGAGCAACGGTTATAGTGAGGACCCCTTTAATTCCTGGATTTACGGCTACTGTTGAAAATATTAGGTCTATTGCACAATACGTCGCAAAGACTGGACCAAAGGGATATGAGCTTCTAAATTATAACCCATTAGGGAAAACTAAGTATGCAGATATGGAAGAGCACTATCCTATCGAAGGAAACCCGTTTTCAGAAACTGAGCTAGATGCATTTTATGAAATTCTAAAAGAAGAAAAAGTAGAGAATATTATTAGAGAAAGTTAAAGCAGTCGCTTTGCAAACTTCGTATTCGCACCGTCCAAAGTGCGTCGCTAATACGAAGTTTTAGGAGGAAGAAATGATACAAGAATTTTTAAAAAGAGGAAAAGAAGATTTACCTATTTTTATTGGAGAAGTGCGAGAAGCATTTGAAAAAAAAGGAAAAAACCCTTTTCATGTACAAGTAAAACTGTATGATGAAAGCATAAAAAGTTTTGAATTAATGTTACCTGATTTTGATTCAAAAGAAGAAGTTGATTTTGTTTCATCGTATGTATATGCATTTCTTTACAATATATTATCCTCTCTTGGAGCGATGGAAATAAGTATTTTTATTGATACTGCACATAGCCCTTCTGTGGAAATTATGAAAACCCTCGATACAGTTTTTCAAACAAAACTGCAAAAAAGTGAGCGAAGTGGGTATGGAAAGTGCCTAAATGTAAATGAACGAACCTTGAATGCTCTTTGGGGAGAGGCTAAGCACTTTTGTTTTTCTATTCATGATATTAAAGAAAAAGTAGAAGTAAAAGAAGCATCTCAAACTATATCAAATGACAATATTTTTGCAAAACTACCATCCATAGCAGAAAAAAAACTCGTATTAGGAATGGATATCGGGGGAACCGATGTTAAGTTGGTTGCATCAATAAATGGCAAACTTGCAGTATTTAAAGAGTTCGATTGGTTTCCAGCTTCTTTTGATAAAGCAGAACAGCTCATTGATCCAATAGTAATGCTTACTCGATTGCTGCTTAGTGCTAGTAGTTTAGTTGTTGCAGGGAAAGAAAATCTTATTGATGAAAAAGCACTTGATAAACATGCAAGCTTTCAAGACATGGAAAAAGGCATTGAAATAATGGAAAAAGAAGTGGGAAGTGCTTTATTAAAGTTTGATGCAATTGGCTTATGCTTTCCTGATGTTGTAATTGATAACTTAATTGTAGGAGGCGAAACCTACAAAACAAGAGGGATGAGAAATAACGCAAGTTTAGACTATGAAAAGCAATTTGCAAAAATTACAAATCTTTGTGACTTATTAAAAGACTACGTTACAGAAGAAGGCTGTGTTTGCAATACTAATGATGGTCCTATGGCTGCTTTTACCAGTGCAGTTGAAGAAGTAGCAGTAGGAGAAGACGTATCAAAGGGCTTTATCGCACATACGCTCGGAACAGAACTTGGCACAGGTTGGGTGTTACCAAATGGCAGTATTCCAAAAATTCCTTTAGAGGTTTATAACTTTATTATAGACTTAGGAAGTTTTGAGCAAAAAAAATATGAAGCAGATGATGTTCGAAGTGTAAATAATTTTAATACGCATCTAGCAGGCACTTTACAAAAGTTTGCATGTCAATCTGGTGTGTTCCGCTTAGCTGCAAAATATCTTCCATCAAAAGCACCCGAAGTATATCAAGAAGCGTTGGATAAAAATTTATTTTCAATCAAAGGCGATAAAATAATTGTTCCTACTGAACCAAAAGACATGAGAAAAGCTTGCTTAGAATTTTTTATGGCAAAGGCTTCTGATAAGACCCTTCCTGTGTGTCAGGAAATTTTTAGACAAATCGGAGAATCCCTTGGTTCTTGTTGGCAAGAAGTTCAGTATATCATGAGCCCAGAAGCAACAGAGAGAACACTCTACGGAAGACTTGTAAAAAATCCAGATTGTTTTGCTTTGCTGTGCGAAGGAGCAAAGCGTATAGTCCCAAACATTGTTCAAAAAGCAGCAGACGGGGACTTGGCAAATACGAGTCTGATGAAGCAACTAGAGGCGCATCCTGATTATACAGTAGCACAGTTTGCGCAAGCTGTTGGAGCCGTCTATTATGGGTGTGTTGGTCTAATTAAGTAATTTTGCCAATGTGTTCTTAGTGCCCAAAGATTCACAAAGCGATTCGTAAGAGTCGCTTTTTTTTGTGCTTGCGGTATTTGATTTTCTTACAGCCCGTATTAAAAGATTCTTTGCGGTATGCTCTATGTCAATAAATTCCATAAGTTGCACTGTATAGCCTTGTGCTTCTAATAGTTCTGCTCTCATTACATCGGTTGCAAGTGCTGCAAAACGCTCTTTTACAATACCATATTTCATTAACGCATTAAAACCTTTGTTCGGGAGTTTTTTTGAAAGCTGCGCATTAATTTCATGTTGACAGCAAGGGACAGAAAGAATTGCCTTTGCCTTGTGGATTATTGCATAGTGGAGCGCATAATCTGTTGCTGTGTCACAGGCATGCAATGTTATGACTAGGTCAAGGTTTTCGCCATCAAGATCTTTATAGTCCTCAATACGCCCTATCTTAAACTCAAGTCCTTTATATCCCCATGTTTTTGCTAGAGAAGAACAGTTTTTTATTACTTCTTCTTTTATATCTATGCCTGTAATCTGCACCCTTCTCTTTTTAATCTCAACTAAAAAATGATATAAAGCAAATGTTAAATATGATTTGCCACAACCAAAATCAAGTACAGTATACATGTTATCGGTGAGATCTTCTTTTGGAAGTATGTCATTTATAAACTCAAGGAATCTATTAATTTGGCGAAATTTATCATACTTAGAAGAAATAATTTTCCCTGTCTCTGTCATTACTCCAAGATGCACCAAAAAAGGAATAGGTATCCCTTCCTCAATGATATACTTCTTTTGCTTGTTTTTGCTTGTTTGAATACTTTGCTGCTTTGTATTAAGAGGTTTTCTTAATACTGTAGTCTTTCCTTTTTTGTTTGAGAGGATTGTTATTGTTTCAGTTTTTGTTGTAAGAATTACATTTTTGTATATGTCACCACAATTTTCATGTAAGAATTGTACACATTCCTCACCGCTAAGCTCTTTATGAAAGCTTTGGGTTTTTGTAAAGCTCTCAACAAAATATGCATCATTTGAGTTAAAGATGCGTACTTTTATGTATTTCTGTTCTCCCCTAGGGTTAGAAAGTACGGCTGATACAATCTCAGATCTTATCTCATTAATAACTGAAAGGTCCATATTATATATCCCTATAAAAGCGCAACAGTTTATTCACTTCCACGCATGCTTCAAACATTGGTAAAGGAGAAGCCAGAAGCGGAATTTGTAAGCTTTCTGCGAGTTGTTTCATTGCGATAGTTGGAAGTTTTTCATTTACTAAAAGTATTGCAACTGACCCAAGCATGTCTGCCGTGCGAATACTTTGCTCTGTTGCTAAGCCAGTCACTAGTAAGCAGCCTTCTTTTTGTGTTAAAAGTAGATCTGCCATAAGGTCACCAGCTATAACATCGGTGAAAGAAACAGTATGTGAATCAGGTGAAATATACACAATATTTGCTCCTAAATTTTCAACGAGGGACGATATATTCATGTTTTTATTATATACTTTTTTTTAATAAAATGATATACTATTGCCATGGCGAAAGTTTTTGTTTTTGTAAATCAAAAAGGTGGCGTTGGAAAAACGACATCGGTTATCAATATTGGTGCGTATATGGCTTTGGCTGGTAAACGTGTTCTCTTAGTTGATTTTGACTCTCAAGGTAATATGTCCTCTGGTGTTGGTGTAAGTAAAGAAAAACCTACAGTGTACGAGCTTATTTCAGGTTCAGTAACAGCAGAAAAAGCAGTGAGAAAAACTGAAGTTGCAAATTTAGATGCAATTTCTGCTTCTATAGATTTATCTGGTGCGGCAATAGAATTAGTCGATCAAGAAGAGAGAGAGTTTTTCTTAAAAAAAGCGCTTGAACCACTACAATCAAAATATGATTTTATCCTTATAGACTGCCCTCCTTCTTTGGGTATATTAACCTTGAATGGATTAGCAGCAGCAGATGCAGCAATGGTTCCAATGCAATGTGAATATTTTGCACTTGAAGGGATTACTCTTTTGCTTCAAACAATAAAAAAAGTGCAAAAAAGTGTTAATCCAAAGCTTGCAATTGGCGGAATCTTTTTTACCATGTATGATTCTCGTACAAGACTTGCAAATGATGTAGTAATGCAAATTAAGTCGTACTTTGAAGATACTGTTTTCAGTACGATTATTCCACGAAATGTGCGCTTGTCAGAAGCTCCTTCCCATGGAGAACCTATTTGTTTATATGACCCAGGTTGTACTGGAGCAAGAAGTTATGAAAAACTTGCTCAAGAGGTAATTGACCGTGGCTAAAAAAGGTTTAGGAAAGGGACTTGGAGCCCTTTTAGCAGAAAATGATGCAGATTCAAGTCAAGAAGTCACTCCCAAAAAAAAGAGTATAAAAGAAAATGAAGTAGCATCAATTGTTCAAGATTTTTATGTAGACATTGAATTGCTTAAGCCAAATCCTCATCAGCCTAGAACGGAGTTTGACGATGCAGCCTTACAAGAACTAGCTGACTCAATAAAAGAACATGGCGTAATTCAAGCTGTGCTTGTTGAAGAAGTGGGAGATGGAACATATTATATAATTGCAGGTGAAAGAAGAACAAGAGCGTCTAAACTTGCTGGATTAAAACAAATTCCTGTTCGCGTTCAAAAATATTCTGAGCAACAAAAATTAGAAGTAGCACTTATTGAAAATATTCAACGCGAGAATTTAAGCCCATTAGAAGAAGCTAAGGCATACCACGGATTAATGGAGCTTGCAAATATAACCCAAGACGAAGTTGCAAAGCGGGTTGGGAAAAATCGTTCAACTGTTGCAAATGCTCTTCGTTTATTAAAGCTCCCTGAAGATATGCAAAAAGCACTTTTGGATGGCACTTTAAGCGCGGGGCATGCACGTGCAGTTTTGTCAGTAATAAATCCTTCTGATCAGAGAATTCTTTTTGCTCGGATTATTGGAGGAGGACTTTCTGTTCGAGAAGCAGAAGCACAAGCTTCAGAAATGAATACGGGCAAAAAAGAAATAAAAACAAAAAAACCAGTAAAAGTATCTAAAAAGGATGCAGATTATGCATTTTTAGAAAATCAACTTATTGAAGCTCTAAGTACAAAAGTAGCATTAAATGGAAATTTTGATAAGGGCTCTATTGTAATTGAGTACTTTTCTAGGGATGACTTAGATAGAATATACGAAAAGCTAATTAATAATTAAAATTATACTTATCTACAAAGGCTCTCTAATAATCGAAGCAAAAAATCATTTTATGAAAGGGAAAGATATCACACCTCGTACTTCTTTCCGTGCTTTACAATCTGCGTATTCTTAAATCCTTTTTCTGCTAAATAGTTTACAAAGCCTTCTTGCGACTTTTTTTCGCCGTGAACAATAAAAATTTTCTTTAGTTTGGATGTGTTAATTTCTTTTAACCATTCTACGGCCTCAACGCAGTCGGTGTGGGCACTAAAGGCATTTACCTTTTCAATTTTTGCATTCACCTTATACACTTCGTACATAATTTTAACTTCGCTCGCCCCTTCAAGGATTCTTCTGCCCAAGGTATTTTCTGCCATATATCCAACAATTAAAATGGTGTTTTTAGGGTTAGAAATATTGTTGGCTATATGATGCACAATGCGCCCAGCTTCACACATTCCATCGGCGCTAATAATTATCATAGGGCCGCACTTGTCGTTTAGTTTTTTAGACTCGCCAACACTTTGCGTATAGGTAAGTTCATTAAAACCAAACGGATTTTTGTGATGTTCTAAAAAGGCCTTGTACGTTTCTTCATCGTAGCATTCTGGGTGGGCTTGGAAAATACCCGTTGCGTTCGTTGCCATTGGAGAATCAACATAAATAGGAATTTTTGGCACTTTCTTTTGGTCAAATAAAAGATGAAGGTGATAAATAATTTCTTGTGTTCGTTCAATGGCAAAGGCTGGAATAATTACTTTACCCTTGTTTTGCACAGCCCTTCTAATAACTTCTTCAAGTTTTTTCATGGAAATTTCCATGTCTTTGTGCTGCCTATCGCCGTAGGTGCTTTCCAAAAAAAGGTAATCAAAGGCAGGAATATCGCTATCTGGGTCTCGAATAATGGCCTTGTTTTTTCGACCAAGGTCGCCTGAGTATAAAATGCGAATATCCTCTTTTACAACGCCCTTTGTTTCTCCAGCCCCTTTTAATGTAACAAGAGCCATTGCAGAGCCTAAAATGTGGCCAGCATCAAAAAACTCGAGCTCTACATCGCTAGAGATAAACATTTTTCGGTTATAGGGAATGGTTATAATTTGGTTTGAAACTTGTACAACTTCTTTTTCGGTGTACAAAGGCTCAAAGTCAAAATGCTCTCCGCGCCTCTTTGCTTGCTTTTGCAAAAACTCAGCGTCTCTCGCCTGTATAAAGGCTGAATCCATCAAGATCAGATTCACAAGATCGCGAGTGGCAGCCGTTGCGTAAATGTTCCCCGTAAAACCTTTTTTTATTAAAACGGGCAAAAGGCCTGAGTGGTCAAAATGGGCGTGGGTTAAAATGACGGCTTCTAGCTTGC
>CAYJHL010000009.1:0-16635 GCA_964369585.1 uncultured Treponemataceae bacterium
AAGCCCTTCTTGTATCTACTCCAGTTTGTAAATCGGTGTCACGTTCCTTTCGTATTTGCTCTTGTTTTTGTAATTCAGAAGTCATATCTACAATAAACCCCCAAACCTTGTCATTTTCTTTATACGATTGAATCTTTAAATACTTTGTTTTCTCCTTTGCATTTACTATATAAATATCTTCTTCGTTATCGAATTTCGTTTCTTGCAGAGTTAAAAGCAAGTCTGCAAATGCTTGTGCATCTTTTCCAAACAATACTACTTCATCGGAAGAAGCATCCAAAATATCTGCTAACTTTCCTGTTATTTTCACATCTGATTGACCATCATAATACTCAAACATTGCTATAGGAATAGTAATGCCTTGAAATAATCTAGTTGTATGAATATCATGCTCAAGCAAATTCTGTATCATTGTATTTATGTTATCACTTAAAGATTGAAACTCAGGTGTAGAATCTATATTAACTTCGATATCAAGATTCCCTTTACCAATTTTTTTCATTTCTTCAATCAAAACATAAATCGGATTTATAATTGTTGATTTTAATAACATTACTACGGTAACCATAAGCGTTAATGCTATAAGCACAACTATAAATGTTGTAACAGTTGCAGAGGCTAGCACCCCATTATATAATAGCTTTTCATCAATGCTAATAACAATTGCAATGTCATCAATTACACCAACATAGCTATGCATTGTTTTTCCATTAGTTTTTACAACATTATTCGAAACTACGGTATAATTAAAAGTATCAAGTTTTTCACCAACTAAACGATTTCCTGTTGAAGCTAACACGTCTTTTGTTGAAGTATCAAAGGCAATAAATGTTGTGTCAACATCGTCAATCATCAGAGGTAAAATATATGAAAGCTCTGTACTTTCTAATGCTTCAATTAAATGTTCTGGTGTATGACCTATCTGTATTATCATGTCGTTATCTTCATTCCAAAGTGCAACATACTGCATTAACTTAGCTTCTGCAGTGTTGGCACTTACATCTTGTGCAAGTTCAAGTGAAGTATCGGTCAGGAGTGGCGCAAAAAAGCCCATTTGCTCCCCAGAATCAAAAGAAAAGCCATAGTACTCAGGATTCGTTCCTGCAAAAATTGTCCCTGTTTTATCAAAAAAGTGAATTTCGTCAAACGATAATAAGTCCATATATTTTTGTAACAATGCTTGATCATAAATACCGTCTTCTTCATCTTCTAAAAACATTGAAACGCTTCTTGCTTTTATTAGATATTCTCTCTTCAAATCTTCTTCCATGACATGAATAAGATTTTTATTTTCTGCGATTTTTTGAGAGATTTGTTGTATTTTGTAAATAGATTCTTCGTGAAATTTTTGTTTAAGCGCATCGGCTTGATATATATACACAACAGAGAAAGAGAATACTGTACAAATAACTATAAACAATGTTAAAATTTCAATAATTATTCTTTTCATAATTTGTACTTAAAAAAAGCTCCTCGTAATACTTGGTTAATAAAAAGTCTACTACTTGTGCATATTCTATAAATTTACACAAGAATCGATACAACCCTTTGATTCATTTTTCAAATGCGATACCTTATCCAAGATACCTTTTGAAAAAGTGAGATTTTTCAGAGCCTTCTATAGTCAATACTTAGATTAATATAACACAAATACTAAAATCATTCTACAACTGGAATAGGATATTATCATAAATATCCTCTGACTTTATTGAACTATGTTATTTTCTATGCTATACTTTCAAAAATATAAAGGAAGGAACGATGGCAATAGCAAAACACATACAAGAAACAATACATTCAAAAGGGGCTGGCGTTATACGAGCAATGTTTGAAGCTGGCATACAACTAAAAAAACAATACGGTGAAGAAAATGTATACGATTTTTCTCTAGGAAACCCAGATTTAGAACCACCGACAGAAGTAAAAGAGGCAATGAAACAAATAGCAAATGATACAGCAGCAGGCCAGCATGCGTACATGCCTAATGCAGGTTACTTAGAATCAAGAAATGCTATGGCAAAAAAAGTTTCTAAGGAACAAGGCCTCAGCAATGATAAAGCATTAACAGGACAACACACACTCTTATCAGTGGGAGCAGCAGGGGCTTTAAACGCGGTATTAAAAGCTATACTTAACCCTAACGATACAGTTTTAGTATCGGTTCCCTTTTTTCCAGAATACACTCATTACACAAAAAATCATGGTGGAAACCTTGTTCCCGTTTTAGCAAATGATGATCTTTCAATAAGCATAGAAAATTTTACTAAAGCACTTTGCGAAAATGTAGTAGCTGCGATAATATTAAACTCACCAAATAATCCATCGGGGAAAATATATACTCAAGAAAACATCATGGCACTTGTGCACATACTAAAAGAACATGGGAAAAACACAGGTCGCTACCCATATATTATTTGCGATGAACCATACAGAGAAATTGTCTTTGGAAATAAAACGGTTCCTGCTATTTTCCCTATGTATGAGAACTCAATAGTAGTCAGTTCTTTTGCAAAGAACTTAAGCTTGCCGGGAGAGCGAATTGGATACATTGCCGTAAATCCAGAGTGCTCTGATGCACAAGAACTCATTGCAGCTTGCACATTTACCAATAGAACACTTGGTTATGTAAATGCTCCTGCATTTTTCCAAAAAGTTGTGACAAAGGCATGGGATGCAAAGGTAGATTATTCTCTCTACGAAAAACGTTGTGCCATGATTTCCGAAGTAGTAAAAAATGCTAATATAGAGTATGTAGAACCTGAAGGGGCATTTTATCTTTTTTGCAAAGTACCTATCCCACAAAAGCAAGAAAATGAGCCTTTGACTTCCAATGATTTTGCATTTTGTGACCACTTAAAAAGCCACAAAATCCTTGCAGCACCAGGAACTGGCTTCGGCTGCAAGGGATGGTTTCGATTAGCTTATTGTGTGTCTGAAAAAACAATTCAAAACTCAAGCACTGCTTTTGTAAATGCAATGAACAGTTGGTAATAGTTTATAAAACGCACAACACTGAATACTAATAAACAGTCACAAGTTCTTTATGAGTTTCTGGAGATAGTGATTTTTTCACTATTTTCAGATACAACATCTTTTTATTTTTTGTAGTTTTACAATCAACAATTACCGTGTCACCGTTTTGACATTCTCCACTTATTATTTTCATCGCAAGCAAATCTTCAATTTCCCTTTGAATAAGACGCCTCATTGGCCTCGCTCCAAATGAAGGAATATATCCATTTTCAACTAAATAATGTTTTGCTTTTGGAAGTACTTTTATCGTAATCTCTCTCTCTAATAATCTTTCGCCTACATCATTTATTTGAATGTCTAAAATTTGCATTACGTCTTTTTGGCTTAATGGCGCAAACACAATGATATCATCAATTCTATTAACAAGCTCTGGGCTCATAGTTTTTTTTAACTCATTGAGAGCATCAGCTTTTATATTGCTATAATCCATAACTGTATCATTTGAAGTATTAAACCCAAGCCTATTTTCACTTGTAATTTGACGGATACCTGCATTACTAGTCATAATTATAACAGTATTTTTGAAATTTACCGCATGCCCTAAACTATCATAGAGTTCACCCTCTTCAAGCACTTGTAATAAAAGATTAAATACATCAGGATGTGCTTTTTCAATCTCATCTAAAAGAATAACAGAATAAGGGTTTCGCCTAATTTTTTCGGTTAGTAAGCCACCTTCTTCATATCCAACATAGCCAGGTGGAGATCCTACAAGTCTACTTGTATTATGCTTTTCCATATAATCACTCATGTCAATGCGAATAAGAGACTCTTCTCTACCAAACAAAAAACTTGCGAGTGATTTTGCTAATAAGGTTTTACCTACTCCAGTAGGGCCTAAAAATATAAATGATCCAAGCGGACGTTTTGTTGAAGACACCCCTGTTCTAGCCCTACGAACTGCAGATGAAACAAGTCGAATTGCTTCATTTTGACTAATAACTTTTTTGTGAAGTTCCTCTTCCATAGTTATAAGCCTGGAAGTTTCATCTTCATCAAGTTGTTCCATAGGAATACCGGTCATTGTTGAAACTACAGTACACACATCAGTTATTGATACAATGTTTTTTCCACTTTCAATTTCCCATTTTCGTAGCATTTGAGCATACTCATCTTTTAATCCCTGTAACTGGTCTCGTACGAGAGCCGCACTTTCATAGTTTTGGGTTTGAATGACATGCTGTTTTTCAATACTTAAGAGACTAATTTTATCCTGTAACGCATTAATACTTTCAGGTAGACAATCTTCACGTACTTTTTTCATCGCTCCAGCTTCATCTAAAAGGTCAATTGCCTTATCTGGTAAAAAACGTTCAGTAAGATATCGCTTTGAAAACCGAACAATGGACTCAAGCACATTGCTGTCATACTGCACACCATGAAATTCCTCGTAGCGATCTTTTACACCTTCAAGTATTTTACACGTTTCATCTTCTGATGGTTCTTCAATGTAAACAGGTTGAAAACGTCTTTCTAATGCAGCATCTTTTTCAATATATTTACGATACTCTTTTATAGTTGTTGCGCCAATACATTGCAATTCTCCACGTGATAGCGCAGGTTTTAGCATATTTGATGCATCCATAGATCCTTCTGCACCACCAGCTCCTATAATTGTATGTAGCTCATCAATAAAAAGTATAATATTCTTCTTTTCGTATATCTCTTTTATAATACGTTTAAGTCTCTCTTCAAATTCCCCTCGGTATTTTGTACCAGCAATAACTGATGCTAAATCGAGCATTATTATTTGCTTACCCAAAAGATTTGCAGGAACGGTTTCGTCTACTATTCTATGAGAGAGTGCCTCTGCAATTGCAGTTTTACCTACTCCTGGTTCGCCGATTAAGATTGGGTTATTCTTATTACGACGAGAAAGTATTTGAATTACACGCTGTACTTCTTTTTTTCTTCCAATAACGGGGTCGAGCTCGCCTTTGCGTGCTTTAACAGTTAAGTTTCGCCCATATTCTTCAATAAGCGATGGACTGCGCGATTGTTTTGCATCTGTGCCCTTTCCTGTACGTGGATTATGTAACACATCTTTGTTTTGATTATTTATAGACGAAGCCACTTGTATTGAAACGATTTCTACAGCTCTTCTAATATCATCAATATCAAATCCTATCATCTTAATGAATTGACTCGTGACACTTTGCTCTTCTCGTACCGCTGCTAATAAAAAGTGTTCTGTGCCAACATAGTCACGTTTTAATATTTTAGATTCTTCAAGGGACACATCTAAAAAAATTTGCAAGCGTCGAGAGCGTAAAATTTCTGAAAACTGTTTTGAAGGTTCTGCTTGCGGAAAGTTTTTTTCTAGCGCAATTTTTAGACTTAAAACATTTATTTTTAAGTACTGGAGAACACCAAATCCCATAGAATCAGTACAATTTAGTAATGCTAACATTAAGTGTTCAGGTAATAGTTGTTCTGAGCATACTCTATGAGCTTCTTCTTGAGCAAGAACCATAAGTATTTTTTGAGCTCTAGGTGAAAGACCTTTAATCATATAGGCTCCAGTAAACATCGCCTTGCTGGCCCGTTAAGGAGTAAGCGAACTTACAGTTTTAAAGAATTACCCAAAAAACTGTGTAATAAAATTACACGAAAGTGTTTAAGTTCTCTCCTGTAAAGACATCTGCATCTGATGCTTTGTAGATGATAGGAAACAGCAAAAGTAATGTAAAAAATTAGACTCTTTAATTAGTAAAATATTATGTAATTTGAATCTTCAAAAAAATAAAAGTCTTACTATTTGCTAATCATCTTCTATATAGTAAACACCTGAGAAAAGAAATAGTTACGAGTAAATCTGTATATTTTCTGTTGATTCTTGCATTATTAGTGATCGCAGTCGTTCTATTTGCATATCTGTTGAAGAAATATCTTTTTCAAACTTAAAACGTTCACTACGATTAATAAAAGATATGTGACCTTCTCTTATGCGATAAAGTAAACTTGAAAGTTGGTAATCTTCAATTCCTGTTAAAATACCAGAATCCTTTCCCCATTTTAAACGGAACAAGACATCCAAAGCTTCGTTTTCGGTTAAAAGTCGGCTATATTTTACTATGGCCAATGCTTTGTATACAGAGTCGCGAAGCATCGTTGGATGCGATTCACATATTTTTTCGCGAACGAGACGCTCAACGTATATAATATGTTTGACAATAGCATAAAAAGCGGCTTTCTGATCTTCTTCTGTTTTATGATGCGATACCGTTGTACTAATTTGATAGCAGTGTCCAATTGCAGCAGATAGCATTTCATTATTTGTAAGTGCAAGACCAAAAACAGGTGTAATAGAAAAGCCTTGCGATTCGATATCTGAAAAAAGACTTGATAAGTCGTGTGATTCGTAGTTGCACTGAGCTAACGACGGAAGATGTGCGAATACAGAAAGCTTTATTCCTGTTCCCATGTTATCAATTTTTGACGTAAGATACCCAAACTCTACAGAGGCTGCAATTTGTAATACTTCTTGCAGGCCTGCATCAACATTTTCAGCAAGAGCTTGTATATAATCTACATCAAAGCCAGAACAAAATGTCGCAATTTGAATATGATCATCGGCATTAACATTGCAAGAAAGTCTTCCATCAGTACTAACGACAATTGCTGCAACAGGATTTTCAACATACTCTAACGAAAGGACACCGCGTTCCAATAAAATTTTTTTTCCAATTTCGTCTAGTTTTTTTACCGAAAGTGTTTGATATTGTTCGGGGTTAGAAAGCTTTGAAAAAGCATCAAAAACAAGCGATTGTATTCGAAGTCCATCATCATGACTAAAACGAGAAGGGAAAGGAAAATTTACAAGATTTCTTGCTAAACGCACACGGGAAGAAAGAATCACATCGGTTTCAGGGCCTGTAACATTGTACCAAGCATTACCTATTTCACTTGTCAAAGAAATCTCCTTCATCCTCGGCGCTCGCTATTGCAGAGCGCTCAAGAGCAAGTAAAAAATCTCGATACTTTGCTGCTTTTTCAAAGTCTTCATGTTCAATTGATGCATCAAGCTTTTTTTTAATTTCAATTCGATCGGTAAGGATTGAACGAAAATTTGCAACTTTCTTTGGCATGGAACCTAAATACGGTGTTTCGAGCCCACGTTGTTCTATAATATTTTTTACCTCATTCGTAAAAGATACATAACACTCAGGACACCCCATTAATCCTGTTTTTTGAATATCATCAAATGTTTTCCCACAAACGTAGCATGCTTTTTTATCCATGCCAATTGAGTTTACGAGTTTTTCAATCGATGTTCCCACAGAGGACTTTGCTACATCAATCCCTCGATTTTGGGCGCATGATGGGCAAAGATGGATCTGTTTTTTTCCATTGAAACTTACTTGTTGAACTAAGAGCACTGCCTCGTTTTCATTACACATACTACAAATCATAGAAACCTCATATTCTGTTTGCAAAACTCAGACCATATAGTATCGTTACGTATTACAGTTTTCGCAATATATCAAGCGGATGTTCTTTTCCTGCCCGCACAGAAGGAGCAATTGATACAATAACTGCTAATACAATTGTTCCAAGTGTTATATATAATAACTCAGTAGTAGGTATGGAAACTGGTACTGTTTCCAAGTAATACGCAGGGTTAAGAAATGATACTGGAATATATTCAAAACCACTACTTATATAATACCACAGTTTTGCAACTTCATTGAAAAAATTTTCACAAAAATGTAATATTTCGTTAAAATTTAAGCCAAAAAGAAGTCCAAGTGGAAGACCTATAACTAATCCCCCAAGCGCACAAAGTACTCCTGTTATTAAAAAGGCTATTGTTATGCCCTTCGATGTAGCGCCAATACTTTTTAAAATTGCAATTTCTTTTTGTCTCTCTAAAGAAATCATTATAAGTGATGCCGAAATATTTACTGCAGCTATTAATAAAATTAAAAACATAATAAGCAATAAGAGCATACGTGTTGAGGCATAGTTTTCGTATTGTGAACTGTTTAAATCGCTCCAACGATAAAGATAAAATCCACTGGGAAGAATTTGCATAGTGTCAACTGCAAGTCTCGTAAGATCGTTACTAAATGGGTTATTTGTTTCTATTCCAATTTTTATTTGGGATGAAGCAGAGGAAAGATACGTAAAACCAGTTTCTAAGGGAAGAAATACCCATAAAGCATCTAATTCTTCATAACCAGAAGATACAATACCCGAAATCGTAGAAGTATGCATTTTGGGTATTATTGTGCCATTAGAAAGAGTTTGAGTTGACATAAGCCTTAATGTATCACCTACTGATAAATTTAGTGTTTCAGCAATTTTTTCGCCTATGATTGAACTTTTTTCGGTTGGGAACGTTGCACTTCCATCGATTATTTCTAAATATTCACTAAACCCCTGACTTTCTGAAAACAAGCTTTTCTCAACAGCGCGAACCGTTGCCCCTGTTCGACCATTTGTCCCAATCGCAAGTGCTACACCTTGGCGCTCAATAAATGTTCCCGTTACACCTTGCATAGAATCGAGATTATTTGCAAGGTGTTCAAGTACTGAAAGATGGTCCTGGTTACGCGCTATAGAAGAACTTGTTTGTACTACTTGCATATGGTAACTTGAAAGACCAATTAGGCGCCCTGTAATACCTTCAATCATACCATCAGCTACTACTAACACACAGACTAGAGGGACAATACTGAGAGCAATACCAAGCATCGCACCCATGAGGCTTTTTCTGCCATTAGAGCTTGTTTGTTTTTTTGGAACTAGTAAGCGTATTGCATACAAAAAAGAAGATTTAAATGTCATATGTAACACGGCCTTCTTTTATTCGGCATCTAATATCACCTCTATCGCATAATGAAAGTTCGTGAGTAACAAGCAATAGCGTTTTATTATATTTTTCAACCAGTGAAAAAAGCATATCACTAATAAGTTTTGCATTTTCTGGGTCTAAATTTCCCGTAGGCTCATCGGCCAAAATAAGGTGCGGATCATGAATAAGAGAGCGTGCAACTGCGGCTCTTTGGCGCTCTCCTCCTGAAAGTTGCGACGGAAGATGATTCATTCTGTTTTCTAGGCCCACATCACACAAGAGAGCCTTTGCTCTATCAATGGCTACTTTTTTTGTTTCGCCTTGCATGTAGAGCGGAAGAAAAACATTTTCAAGGGCAGTAAAGTCTTTTAATAGATAATGAAACTGGAATATCAGTCCAACAAAATTCGAGCGGTATTCAGAAAGCTCTTTTTCAACAAGATTTGAAACAGTATAATCTCCAACTTGTACTGTTCCTTTTGTTACAGTATCAAGCCCCGCAATAATATTTAGTAGTGTACTTTTCCCAGAGCCGCTTTCACCAACAATAATAACTTTTTTACCTTTTTCAATAACCATGTCCAGTTCATGAAGTATGGTTAGAGATTGCATTGAATCGGTGTATGTTTTTTCTAAACCTTCAATCGTGATAAGTGTATTCGGACTATTCATATCGCAACACCTCCGCTGCAAATAATTTTAATATTCTTCTGCTAGCAATTAAACTTGAGCATAGTGCAGAAAGTAAGCCAAAAAGGCTAATTATAAATGTTTCTGTAAAATCCATTCGGGTTGGAATTTGAGCGTAAAATGAAAACATAGGATTTTCAGTTACTAAGTATACATTTTTAGAATCAAAAAGAAAAACAAAAAAGTATTGTACGTAGTACAGTATTTTAGAAATAAGAATAAAAACGGCATCCATATTTTGGCTAATTAGTACTCCAAGTAATAAGCCAACAAGGGAGCCTGTTAAACCAATTAATAAGCCTCTAAAAATAAAAATTGATTGAATATTTTTAGACGAAGAACCTAACGCTGTTAAAACTGCAATTTCTTCCCTGCGTTCAAAAACCATCCTTCGCATACTATTAAATATATTTACGCCAACTACAATAAAAATCATAAAGACAAGAAGCATTAATAATATTTTTTCAACACGTAGTGCACCAAAGAAAGCTCTATTGTAACTTCTCCATGATTCTAGAGCAACCGTCTCTTGTAAAGATGAATTAGACATTTTGGCATTAATTTCTGCAATAGCAAGATAATCATGCTCTGAATTATATAGTTTTATACCATACAAGGGTATTGCTTTTTCACCTAAAACTGTATGTGCAGTTTCAAGTGAAAAGAACATAAAAGAGCTATTTATCTCTGCATAGTCTGACAAAAAAATTCCTGCCACTTCAAAGGTTCTCGAATCTGAAAACAAATCGACATCTGAAGAGCCTGACATTGCAAGTATATTTATAGTATCTCCTACTGTCACTCCTAAGTATCGAGCAAGGGATGAGCCAATTACAGTTCTTTTTCCACTTATGTCAAAGTGTCCTTGCAGCATTGTTATTTGAGAAGCGAAACCTTCATCAAGATCCATTATGTTTTTTGAAATAAAACGTAACATTGCAGCTTGTTGCCTCGAATTATTCCCAACAACAAGTGCTTGTTCTTCATAAAATGGTAAAGCGGTGTGGACATTATCATTTTCACGTAGAATTTTTTGAAAAAGATTTTCATCATTGGACTCTTCAAGTGTTGCCCTAATATGATACGAACTTAATTCCAGGATACTTTCAATATACCCAAGTTGAAAGCCATTCATAACCGCCATTACAACAATAAGCGTCATAACGCCAAATGCAATTCCAAGTGATGAAAGATATGTAGTAAGTGCACTGCTTCCTTGGCGGTCTACTCGTGCAAATCTTCTTGATACAAACATCATCCATGCTAATCTATTTGAAAATTTCATCGTTCACGCTCTCTAATTTTTTCTCCGTCTCTAAATACTTCTTCAAGTACGGCTTTATTATCAACATAGGTAACATGAATAGTTAATGTATTTGGGAAAAGTGTTGTTTCTATCCAATCGGTTGGATTTGAATAAACAATTGACTTTTGCAAGATTTGATCTTTGTAAATATATGTATCAGCAGAATCTTTGCCGAGCTTATACTCATACACAATTTTTTCTGTATTCATTGATGCATCTTCATATTGGATTACTTCTTCTACTACCCTTTTTTCGCTATCATACGAAATATTTTTAGTAGATATTTTTTTCGTTTTTGATTCATCTATTTCTATAGTTGTTTTTACTTGAACTGTTTCACTATTCTCAACAGTTTCTTCGTCATTTTCACTTACAGTAGAATCGCTTTCTTCATTCTCTTCTTTTTGTGTTATCTTATATTCAATACTCTCGATAAGTAAACCTTGAGTATTTTTATTTTCTACAGTTCTCAAAAAAGTGGTATAGTCATCTACGCTTACCGTTTTAGCGATAGAACTATTGCCTTCATAGAAGTATTCTTTTATTGCACTAGGAGTGGTAGAATTTGTTTGCCATAAAACTTCTGTTAACACGCGCTGTAGGAAGTCATATTTTTTTTCGACAAAGCTTCCATCAGTGACACGAATGACTGATGTATAGTTTTTGCTAATATAAAAATCTTCGCTTTCTGCTCTATAATGTCTTAATTGTCCATCAGAAAATAAGGCGGTGCTAGATTCCTGTGGAAAAATTGTACAAAAAGAAAAAATAATTACAAGTGCAAAAAAACTTTGTTTCATTGGCTAATAGCCCATAAACTCATTAACATATTTTTCAACATCAAAAGGCGCAATATCAGCGTAGGTTTCACCAAATCCTACAAACGCTATTGGAATGCCAAGTTCTTTACCAAGAGAAAAAGCTACCCCACCCTTTGCGCTTGAATCATATTTTGTTAAGATAACACAATCAACACCAACGGCTTCGTGAAAAACTTCTGCTTGTCTTAAAGCATTTTGCCCCGTTGTTGCGTCTAATACTAATATTTTTTTATAACACCCTTCGCTGGCTTTTGAAGCTGCAATGCGATCAATTTTTTGTAGTTCCCGCACTAGGTTTTCTTTATTATGCAAACGTCCCGCTGTGTCTGCAAGCACTATTCCTCCACCCTTTGCTGAAATAGAATCAGCGGCATCAAATACGACAGCAGACGGATCAGCTCCATGTTGATGTGCTACAACACGTATTCCAAGTCTTTCGCCATGAATACTTAATTGTTCAATTGCCGCAGCTCTAAAGGTGTCAGCAGCAGCCATAACAACAGGACAATCTACGTTTTTTTCAAAGTAAGACGCCATTTTTGCCACTGAAGTTGTTTTCCCAACTCCGTTTACGCCAAGCACCAAAAATACTGTTACATCGCCTGCGTTACCTGTTATTTTAGTACTTTTTGCATATGAGCATAATATTGTTTTTAGTTCTGAAAGTATTTCATGTTCTTCTGAAAGCTTAAGTTTTTTACATTGTTTTTCAAGCTCATCAACAATCTCAAATGCTATTTTAGTGCCAACATCGCCCTCTACAAGACTGTCTGCAAGATTTTCAAAAAAGTCTTCATCAATAGCGGCGCTGTTTGAAAATAGGGATTTAATTTTTTGTGCAAAACTCATTCGAGCCATAATATCTTCCTTTTGTTTATTCTATTGTCACTTCATCTGGCAAAATAGCATTTGCCGAATATATATATATACCTAATTGTACTAAAAAGTTCAGGCCTAAACCAATACTTGCGCCCATTGTAACATCGCGTGCTGTTTCCCACGAGGAAAGATTTTTACCACTTGACTTCCCTGTTGCCCATGAATTGTATTCATTAAGATACTGCCCATTTGCAATAAAATATAGTGGTAAAGATACAATTAGAGCTGCGTAAGAATTATACATTCTTTTCCTATTTTTTTCAATGATGTCAGCAAAGTTTTTTGTATTGGGTTTTATCGTAAAAGCAGCTTGATTTGAAGTGTTTCCAAGCACACTATCTTCTTGAGCGTCAAGTAAAAACCATGTCGAAACATCATCATTACCCACAAACTCCCCAAGAGCAGGAAGATCATTAATAAGCACACTCCCTCTGGTTTCGGTTTCTGAAGTAGAATCTATTGTCATTTTTTTTGTATTTAAAAACATTTCTCCACCCGAAGAAGGAACGGTAAAAGCGTACGTTGCATTTTTTTCTTCAATCATTTGAACTTCGACTAAAAAATGTTCATTTCCCATAAATGAATACGTAGCATTTACCCCTTCGTAACCTTCTGCTTCAACATAAAACTCATATATTCCACTTGAAAGCTGAATGCTCGTTTGGGGAGTATCTTGAGGTGTATAGGGAATGGAAGTTCCATTCATATAAATTGTAGCAGTTTCATTTTCTTTTAATGTTTCTAGTGAAAAGGTTACAGTAATTTCGTCTTTGTTTGCAAGGGAAACATAGAGTTTTTCTGCAATACGTTTTGACAGTGATTGTATTTCATTAATGGAGTCTACTTCCTCAAGCTCGAAAGTAACAATCTTACCTGGATAGAGTGTAATATACGTTGTAACATACAGAAATGAATCAACATATTCAATACTCCCTGTAATAAGGGCTTGTATATCTTTGGGATTAAAATAGTAGGCCTCTTCATCAATGGGATAAAGTGCTGAAGTCTTGTTCCACATAGAAATGTCTTTTTCAATTTCGCTAAAATTTGTTATTGAAACCATATCTTTTTCAGCATTTTTTTCCTGTATATCTTTTTTTAGCTGTATAATACTTTGTTCTAGCTCGTCTCTGTCTTCAATATAATCTATATTTTGATTTTGACTCAGAACTAATGTATCTTTTTCCAGTACTGTTTCTTGCAATTCTTCATATAGAGCAGTTATTTCATCATTCATTGATTGTATTTTTGCCCTATACTGTTCCTCTCGCGTCAGTGTACGTTTTGCAGTATCAGAAAAATTTTGTAAAATATACAGTGGAATTAACTCCGCTGTAGCATCATTTTCTTTACTCGATACGAACTTAGATGCAGCAAAAACGAACGTATCATCTTCTGCAAAAACACTTATAAGAGAAAAACACAGTACAACAAAAAATATCGTAATTCTATATGCACTCATTTTTTTGGGAATCATTCTTCCCCATCTCCCATTGGCAAACCTTTCCACTTAGCGGCTAGGTAGGCTTCAATAAATTGGTCGATTGATCCATCCATAACGGCTTGAATATTTCCTGTTTCAAACCGTGTTCGAAGGTCTTTTACCATGGTGTATGGTTGGAACACATAGGATCTAATTTGGCTTCCCCATGCAATATCCTTTTTTTCTTGTGCAAATTTCGAATTTTCTTTTTCCTGCTCAGCCTTAAAATGCTCATAAAGACGAGCTTTGAGCATACTCATACATGTTGCCTTGTTCATAGTTTGACTTCGCTCTGTTTGGCATGCTACAACAGTGCCTGTTGGAATGTGTGTAATACGAACGGCAGAGTCTGTTTTATTTACGTGCTGTCCACCAGCACCACCAGCACGGTATGTATCAATTTTTAAGTCTTCTTGCCTAATATCAACATCAATACTGTCGTCTAAAACAGGAAAAACATATACAGAGGTAAAAGATGTATGACGTCGAGCATTTGAATCAAATGGGCTTATACGCACTAAACGGTGTACCCCTGCTTCTGATTTTAAATACCCATATACATAATCTCCAGATATTTGTAATGTTACAGACTTTATACCGCCTTCTGCTTCAAGCATATCAACAACCGAAACCTTATAACCTCTTCTTTCAGCCCAACGGGTGTACATTCTACAAAGCATTTGTGCCCAATCGCACGCTTCGGTTCCACCAGCCCCTGAATGAATAGTTAAAAAAGCGTCATTTTTATCTACTTCATCAGAAAGTAAATTCAATATACTTAATTTTTCAAAGCTTTCTTGAGAAGATGTGTATAGTGATTGAATTTCTTGTTCAAGCTCTGTGTCGTGCGACTCATCTAAGAGTTCATACAAAGCTTCAATATTTTCCATATTTTCGATTAATTCTTTCCATGGCTCAATTCGATTTTTGAGCATTTTAATTTCAGAAAGAATTTTTTCTGCCTTTGGAGGGTCATTCCAAAAGTCAGCTGCAGCACATAATGCTTCTTTTTCTGCTATTTTTGTTTCAATAACAGCAGAGTCAAAGACGCCCCCATACGTCTAAAATATCAGCCCTCAATGAGGCTATGGGAGTTTTGAGTTCATCTAACATAGGTTCTTTCCTTATTTGTCTTTTGGTGGACGAAGCATACAACGCTTCCACTTTTTTTTACTCAACTCGGTTATGGCCATTAAACCGTTAACAGGATATTGATACATTCTAAGTCTGTCATAATAATCGGTTACCCTATCCACGTCTTTTTTTAATTTGATAAGTTGGCCCTCAGATAGAGAAGGATTTTCCCAGCACGCACGCTGAACTTTCATAAAGCCATATTGAGAAAGAATTGAAACTATCGCCCTTGACGAATCTACTCCGCCAGGATCTAATACTACAGAAACAAACATAAATATAGCATAAATGAAAGTTTACATCTTGTCAAATACTTATTTTATGATATAATTACTTTATTATGAAAAAAACAACATTTTTAATAGCAATTCTTAGTTTCGCAGCCCTTTGCAGTGCTCAAAACATACGGCCAATGGTAAAGGATGTTTCTGCATCTATTTCAACTGAAAAAGGGCAAGTGCTCTTAACCTGGGCCATTAGTGAAGAATCGGTAGCTCAAATTTCTGAATTATTTGTATATAGGAACGTAGGGAGCATTGTAAAAACATCTACACTTTCCCTCTTAAGTCCAAGAGCAACACTTAATGCACGTGATTCTAGCTATATTGACGAAGTATCTGATTATAATGCATATTATTACGCCATTGTGGCACGTACTATTGATGGATATATATATGATGTTGTTATACCTACCGTAAACGCAACTAATGTGCCTGTTGCAAAAACAAGAGCAAAAGAAGTTATAACAGCCAATACAACGACATCAAATGATAGGTTTAAAAATGCAACACCAACTATCGATGCAAGTGTAACAGCTCCTTTGCGAGAAAGACCACTTCCATATATTGATATTCTTTCAACAGACAAAGCAGAAGCGGTTGCAACTATCACCAATGAAACATTAGAAATAACACAGCTTGAAGCAAACGAAAGTATTCATAGTGCTTACTTACAGCCGTCTATTCTAGAAAAAGATACAAATGGTGAAAGAGCAACTGGCGATGATTACACACTATACTTAATTGTAAGTAGCGACATCATGGATAGTAATTGGAAACAAGCCCAAGAAAAGTTACTACAATTTTTACAAATAAATAGGTCAACAGATGCAACAGCACGGGCTAATTTTTACTTAGCACAAACCTATTATTTTCAAAGAGATTATCGAAATGCATTAACCTATTTTCAAAAGTCTGAAAAACTATATCCTATCTATTCAAAACAATGGATAGAAGAGTCACTCAATAGATTTACTATTGGTTAATAGAGTTAAACAAGAAAAAGTTGCTCCACACGGTAGCAACTTTTTTTTATTCAAGCCTTATACCCTACCTGTTACTAGGCACGATAACTCTAATCCTAAATCAATAACTTCCCCAAAAGCAGAACTACCCGTTTTTTCATACTCATTAAAGCATACGGTTAGTTCACCAATAGCACCTCTTCTTTCTGCTTCTAATCGAGCAAGTTTTTCACATATGCTCTTTGCATA
>CAYJHL010000009.1:16705-24951 GCA_964369585.1 uncultured Treponemataceae bacterium
TTTTGTTTCTACTGTATGCGTACCATTTTCAGTATGAATATTATAGCCACTTACACCACCTGCGTTCGTAATGGGTAATACTGTCGCTTTCGATTCCACATTTACATCTGCAATAATTGCACCCAAGGCATTTGCAACTTCTGCATGTTCAGGGATAATACAACTGGCATTACATGCTTTCGAAACTTCATGCAAAAAAATATGTATAGGGGCGCCAATACCAACTAAGGTTACATTAAGTGTAAACGATGAAGATATCAGCGCCTTTTTGTTTCGGTTATCCCAATTGTTTTCAAGTATAGCTAAAAATTGAGCATCAAAGCCATTCTTAAATATTGTTTGATGCTGATACATACAAACTGTTTTCATAATATTTATATAAAGTGTTTTGCACACTAGATTGTAGATGAAATCACTTATAGAGTTTATATCGTTTCCAGTTTGTACATACTTTGGTAAAACCTTCAAAATGTATTGAGCCCCTAAAACAGAAGCTTCGGATTCGTAGCGTGAAAAATCACCTTTAATATGCATAAAGTCTGTTGGTGTTAAGCCTGCGCGCATGACAATACCTTCCGTTTCTAATCGCGCGACCTTTGATTTATATAGATCACGTAAATCGCTAGACATACTTACAGGGCCGTTTTGTAAAGATTCAATTATGGCTATTTCTTTTTCATCATAGTTTTCTATATTTTTGGGTTGTTTTACTAAAAATAAAAACTCATAATACATAAACCCACAAAGTCTATCGTGTGAAACAAGATGTTCTAATTCTTTTATTACAGAAGGGAATTTTTTTGCTAGAGCGCACAGTGGCATAACACGCCGCTTATCAAGAACAATTTCTCCATCCTGTATAACAATTCTTGTGTCCCCGCCTAAAGAAAATGTATCAATGTGGACACCTTGAATTTGGGTTCTGTAACCACCAATTGAAATGCCTTTAGTCATGGTAGGTTTACCATTTGCTACAATTGAAATATCGGTTGTTGTTCCACCCATGTCAATAATAAGGCTATCGCTACATACTGCAAGAGACATTGCTCCAATAACACTAGCGGCAGGCCCACTTAAAATTGTTTTTACTGGATATTTTAGAATAAGATCATGTGCCATAAGACTGCCATCGCTTCGAACAATCATCTTTTTTACTTTCAAATTATATCCGCTAAGTGCAATTGAAATAGCTTCAACGAATTCTTCGACGACACTTAACAAGCGAGCATTTAATAAAGCCGTTGCACCTCTCTCTAGCATATTCAAGTTATTGGCTACTTCACTGGCCATTATAGTTGGTACATTATAGACTTTTTTTATACTATCTTTTGCTTTTTTTTCAATAATAGATCCATCTCGAACGGCATTTTTTGCAACGATTGCTATGGCTTGGGCATCGTTAAACCATGGCGAACCATTGTCAATAACGCAATTCCAGTCAACTTCTTTTTGACAGTCTAAATCAGTATCGTATTCTGTTTGTACACAATAAACACAGTCATTTTGAAGGCCGTATGCATTTTTTGCATCAATCCACTGGAGGGTTTCATTACTTGTCCCAACTAACAGAAGCTTTGCCCTACCACCCTTCTGTTCAACGCATGCATTAGTTGCTAATGTTGTAGAAACCGATAGGAGAGAAGCCTTTTCTACTAAGTCTTTTGGCAAGGCTTGTATTGCACCTTTTATTCCAATACTCAAATCTTCTTTTGTGGTAAGCGATTTATTTTTAGCAAGTACCTTTCTGCTATCAAAATCATAAAGCACCGCATCAGTATAGGTACCGCCTGTATCAATACCAATTCCAATTCGCATCTTTTCCCCTTTTATATGGAATACGTATTCCTTTCTGCGTAGTTGTAAGGTTTACATAAACTGTTTAGTCACTTACCGTATTGACTGAATGAGATTATAAAGCACAGATGTTTGGTTTTCAATTATAACTTCAGGTGCCGTTGTATTTGAACCATTAGACTCAACTCCATCTGTCGAATTTGCGGATGTTTCGCTTTCCAGTGGAATAATTGGAATTATTTCATCTCCAATGTTTACTAAGTCATAAAAGCCATTTTGTTTATATACACCCTGAGATATATCCTCTCCTACTTCTGTAAGAGTAATAGTCCCGAGCATTTCATCTTGATTATACTTAAGCCCAATACCTGTATCTAATAGCTGCAGATAGCCATCTTTATATATTTCGTATGTTTGTTCGACCATTGCACCGTCTTTCCTGCCCATGTCAATTAATACCGATGTTCCACGCCGGTCAATTATTGTACCTTTTTGGGGAAGGGCCTGTGTTATGTCGCTTCGTAATTTTTGTAAACTTGATGAAAAACGATCATTACCTGTTCTATACACTTCCCACGACTGTGCGAGCGTCCCTGTTGCCGATAAGTATAAATCGAGGGTAATACGAATATCTCTTGAGCCTTCGCTCACATTAAGTAATGCAAAAAAGTCGTACCCATTTGAACGTGAAAGTCTAAATGCTTCGGCATAACCAGATATGGCATTCTCTGCAGGAATAGCTCGAACCGTTTGGTTTGAATTAAAAATATCTGCGAGCATCCCCGAGGTTATAGATAAAGCGTTTTGATGATACAATGAAATAGGGTCTTGTAAATGATACAAAGCAATTGACCAGCGAGTTTTGTCGAGATAAAAAGGTTCAACATTCCATTTTAACGGAAGCGTATTTGAAAGTGCTGATTCATATGCCTCTATGCTATCTAAAACTACTTGAGAGGCTAAACCTTGTGATTGGATAAATTGCAATTGTGACAAGTATGATTCAGAATATCCATCTTGTAAAAGAATATTTGCCAATGAAAGTCTCGCTTGCACATTTAAAGGGTCAATACGTAAGGTTCTTTGGTATTCATACACTGCAGTATTTGCTAGGTATTTTTCTTGCGCAATTTCTGCTTTTTCCAAGTGATACATGGCCCACTTTGCCCTTCTCGCATCTTCTACCTGTGTTTGTTCATACACTAAGAGTTCAAAAGCAGCTCGCATAATTTCATCTTGAGAATCAAGATTTAACCCTATCTCCCAAGCTGAAAATGCTTGGTTTATGTTTCCTAGCTTTGCATTAGCAAGGCCTTTGATATACCAAGCATCGGGTGAATCTCTTTCTTGTGAAATAATATGATCACACACCGCAATAGTTTCAGAATAACGCATATCTACAAAAAGAATATCTGCAAGCAATTTATAGGCTTGTGCATACTGAGGATTAACACGAATTGCTGTTCGTATATAGGTTTCAGCTTCTTTTAATTCATTTGCTTTTGCAGATAGATATCCTGCATAGTAATAAACATCGGCCCTATCATTATGGTATCGTATTGCCTGTTTAATATAATTTTGTGCTTTTTGAGTTTGCCCGTTTTCATCGGCAATGAGTGCTAAAGATAATAAGGCCTTTTTATTTGATGATTCTCGTTTAAGAGCATCTAAAAAGTAATTTTCGGCTCCTGTAAACTTTCCGTTATATAGGTCAAGTTGTGCGAGTCCAAAACGAGCATCAATATTGTTAGGTTGCGTGGTAAGAATTTCTAAAAAAACAGTTCGAGCTTCTTCTAATCGACCTAAGCCAATTAAAGAAAAACCTTTTAAGTTAGGAATAGCAACCCTATTTTTTAAATACAAATTAGCTTTTTCTACATACGTAAGAGCTAAATCATATTGGTCTAATTCATAGGAGCATTCTGCAAGAGAGAACCACGCTTCTCCATATGCAGGATTTACGTTTAAGGCTTCAAGATACAATTCTGTAGCCGAGTACCAGTCTTCTCTATCTTGACTAGCCTTTCCTTGTGTATATAATTCTAGAGCCGTTTGTCCATATAAATAAGAAAAAAGAACAAAACAAAGTGTAAAAATAATACTTTTTTTCAACACTATACCCTCCCAAGTTTTGTGTTCTGCTTATGCATGCAAGAATTATGCTTCTTCTGTTAAATGTCGTATAATTTTTATTTGATTTACTTTATGACCTTCAACATCTTGAATAATAAAATCATAATTATTCCATGTTTCTTTTTCAAATTTAACAGGTATTTTACCAAACAAATCAAATACAAATCCACCGAGAGTATCAAATTCTTCATTTGGGAACTCAGATTCTATTTCGTCATTTAAATCGTCAAGATTAACACGAGCATCACAAAGCCATGTGTTTTCGCTCACCGTAATAATGTCATCATTTTCATTGTCAAACTCGTCTTGGATATCCCCTACAATTTCTTCAATGATATCTTCCATACAGACAATACCTGACATTCCGCCATACTCATCAATTGCGATTGCTATATGAACATGCCGTCTTTTAAATTCGCGCAATAGTGAATCTATTCTTTTCGATTCAGGCACAAAAAAGGCCTTTCTAATAATTTTTTCTAAATCAATGTCATCTTTTTTTGCAAAAGCTTTAATTAAGTCTTTTACATAGAGTACGCCTACAACATTATCAATTGACTCTGAATAAACTGGAAAACGTGAATGCTCACTTTCTGCAATTTTTTCTAATAGCTCATCTTTTTCCATGTCGATTGACATAAACTCAACATCAATTCGAGGAACCATTACTTCTTTTACTGAAGTGTCTGCAAGTTCTTCTATACCTCGAATCATCTCTCTTTTTTCATTTTCTTGCCGGTCCCGTTCGGGACTACTAGAGTACGGATCCTCCTTACTCGCATTAGAAAATAAACGCTTTAATAAACCCATTTTTTGCATCATCCTATAATTTTATATTCTTGAAATGTTTTTAATACACTTTCTTGTATATCAAACATTTCGTTTGTATCTTCACCAATATGAGCATCACCGTGATCATATCCCTCAAGATGTAGAATACCATGAATTAGAAGTCTCTTCAATTCTTCATCAGGTAAAACATCAAAATCTTTTGCATTTTTAAACAAAAATTCCACACTTATTGCAATATCACCCGCAATATACTGAATATTTCCATCATCATCTACATATTCCTCCCCTTGTTCAAACGAAAGAACATCGGTAGAAGAATCTTTTTCTCTATATTGTTTGTTTAACTCAGCCATATATGTATCAGAACAAAACAGCACTGATAATTCCCAGTTAGTATGTTCTCGCACCTGTAATACATTTTGCAAAAATCCATCTACATTTTTAAGCCATGTAGGTTCTTCAATTTCTTCAAATGAAATAAAAATATCATTAGCCATTCACTACCTCTTTTTGATTTTTTGTTGTAGTCTTTTTTGTAACTACTGATTTTTTTTCAGTTTCAGGATCTTCTTGATTAGGGTATTCTATTCTTGAATGATAATATCCAGCCATGATATCTACAAGTGCATTCTGTATTTTATTTAGATCATTAAATGTGAGATTTGCATTATCCATTTGAGAGGTTTCAAATTTACCTAAAACAAGTTTTTTGATAAATTTATCAAGCCTTGAAACAGAAGGATCTTTTAGTGTTCTACAAGCTGCTTCAACTGTATCGCAAATCATAACTACCGCTGCTTCTTTTGACGTAGGTTTTGTTCCCATATATGAAAAGTCGTCTTCAAATGCATCAGGGTCTGTTTTTTTTGCTTCATTAAAAAAATAATAAATAGTACTGTTTCCGTGATGTTGCGAAACAATATCGATTACTTCTTGTGGTAAATGTAATTGATGGCAGCGCTCAACACCTTTTTTAACGTGATTTCTAATTACCGAAACAGAAAGCCGCGGATTTATTTCGTCATGTTTGTTTCCTTCGCGTTGATTTTCGACAAAGTATTCTGGTTGCTCGATTTTTCCAATATCATGATAGTAGGCACCTACGCGCGCTAGCAGCCCGTTAGCTCCAATATCGTGACAGGCTTTTTCTGCAAGCGTTGCAACTAGCATAGAGTGATTATACGTTCCTGGTGCGTTTAATAACATTCGCTGCATAAGAGGGTTATTTAAATCTGATAAATCTAAAAGTCTAAAAACAGAAGCGGTATTACACAAGTATTCTAACGGCGTCAAAAATCCTAATATACAAATACCAGATACAAAGCCATTAATGGAAGCACCCAGTGTATGCATAAACACATCACTAAATGATGTTGCAAAAATGGTTTCTATTACTATTAAACAGATAGGATTTATTATAGCGAGTGCAATTGCTACGATAGTTAGCTGAATGCGTTTATTTGCTTTTCGTACTATCGAAACAGAAAAAAAGCACGTGCATAGTATGTATGTTGATGTTGCAACTGAAAAATCAGATGCAAAAAGAACTGTAAAGGCAAAGAAAAATGATGCAAAAGCGGCAAGTCGTGAGCCAAACATAATTGTTAAAAGCATTATACAAAACGATGCGGGAATTATTGCTACTAGGGCAAACGGACTAGAAAAAGCTGGTGTCTTTTTTGCAATAATTGTTACCGTATACACAACAATTAAAGTTATTGCAAAGAAAACAGCTTCTTTTATTTTTACTGTTCTTCCTAGAATTTTTTCTGAGAATAAAAATGAAACTAGGCCTGCAAACAAGGTAAAAAACAGAAAGGCATTTGCAAAAGCACGCACATCTACATATGCAGGTGTTTCTGCCATTAATGTTAATTTTTCATACTGTTCTTCAGTTATTGGGAAGCCTTTTCGAATGACCTCTTCACCTTCTATGACTGATGCCACTTCGCTCGAAGCAGGATCTATAGAAAACTCTGCGATGAGTGTTGTATCTGATATTTGCCCAACAGAATACTCTGATAACGAAAGTGAAAGCACCGTTTGAGATGTTAACACATCAAACAATGAAAGCAAGAGCATTACAATAAATGTTACTATAAAAACAGTTATTATTGAACTATTTATTTTTACAGAAGAGAGTATTTTCGTCCACGAATGCTTGCCTGAATCTAATAATCTACTCATGATCTTCATACGCCTGCACAATTTTTTTTACTAATGCATTTCTTACTACATCAGATGAATTAAAGTATATAATTTTTATTTCCTCTATATTTTTTAATATTTTCACACATGCTTTTAAACCAGACTCAACATGTTTTGGAAGATCTACTTGTGTTAAGTCTCCTGTTACAAAAACTTTTGAATTCTCTCCCATTCTAGTTAAAAACATTTTCATTTGTTGTTTCGTAGTGTTTTGAGCTTCATCTAGAATAATTACACTATCGCTCAATGTACGTCCTCTCATATATGCGAGGGGTGCTATTTCAATTATACCTGAATCAACCAATTTTTTTACTTGATCCCTAGGAAGGAGCATTTCCATTGCATCATATAAGGGCCGTAAATATGGGCTTATTTTCTGTTCTAAGTCACCTGGTAAAAATCCTAGACTTTCTCCAGCCTCCACAACGGGCCTGGTTAATATTATTTTAGATTTTTTACGTTGTAGTACTAAGTTGAGTGCTTCTGCAACCATCAAAAAGGTTTTACCCGACCCTGCAGGTCCTACACAAAAGACCATATCATTCGAGCGCATGCTATTTACTAAATCTGCCTGACTTTGTGTTTTTGGATACACACTACACTTTCCCATAGGAATATGTATGCTAGCCTTAGAAAAGTAATCTCTAAGTTCTTTTTCTGATAAATGCATTGTTGCATTACCGGTATTAAGTATTGACTGCACTAAATGCACATCTGCAGTATTTCCAAATCCTACTTCATCAAGTAATCTATCTATTACATGTTTAAACCGCTCGCATACCGTAGAATCATCTTCGCTAATAGAAATTTCATTCCCCCGAGTAAAGATTTTTACTCCAAGATGATCTTCAATGAGACTTATATTACTATCATTACTGCCACAAAGCCGGACTAATACATCGTTATCCGGCACGACAATGGTATACACTGATTCCACTCGTATAATTGTAACGCTATTCTATATATTCAGTCAAGTGGAAAAATGAGTTTTTTTATAAGAAAGTTTTCGACGTAAATGGGCAAAAAAAAAGTGCCATAAAGGCACTTTTCTTTCTCTTAGTCAGCTTTTTTTTCTGCAGCTTTTTCGTTTGCAATTCTGTCTGACTTTTTAATGATAAGTTCGCGTACTTTTGCAGCCTTACCAATTTTACCACGTAAGTAGTAAAGTTTAGCACGACGTACTTTACCAGGACGTACAAACTCAACTTTTGCGATACGAGGTGAATGAAGTGGGAAAACACGTTCTACACCTACACCGTATGAGTTTTTGCGAACAGTAAATGTTCGTGTAGAGCCTGAACCTTTAAAACAGATTACAA
>CAYJHL010000010.1:0-24061 GCA_964369585.1 uncultured Treponemataceae bacterium
TGTTTTGAATACCGCTTAAATTTATAAAATAAAATTTGCCTTGGTTTGCTTTTTCCGCCCATAATTTTGCTTCTTTCCAGTAGTAAAGTCCTGCAACATAACAGCTTCTGGCAGTTTCTAAGTCACGTAAATACTCTTCTTTCCAAGGGGCATCATAAAAATAGGCAATTTGTTTATCCCAGTATCTTCCCAGCCGCATGTGCTGTTCTATGAGTTTTAAGTTTACATGCATCATAAAAAGATAGCGATACTTTTCCCAATCTTCTTCATCTCTAATATGAGTAAGGGCATGTTGTGGGTTTGCAAAGTCTGCAGCTACGGCTCTTTCAAGCCAATATATATTTTCCATAACATCATCTGGATATTGTTGGTAGTGTACGTGGTATAAATTATAGTACTGCTCCTTAAAACTCACAGCAAAAGAACTAAAGAGCAATACTATAAAAAGGAGTAGCAAAGATGCTATGCAACATTTTGTTACGCATTTCAGCTTTGCATTAAAAATGAAAAAACTCATACTTTATTATCGGTATAATTTTTTTGAGTATAAGAGTTTTATAGTAAATTTACTAGAGGTTCTATATGATCCCAAACAATGTCAGCAATTGCTTCCTGTGGTAAAGATGCGTCAACTCTAATAATTTTCATATTAGTTAAACCTTTCTTAATCATTGTTTCATAGCGTTCAAACACTTTTTCGTATTGGTCGTGTGTTTTTTGTAAAAAGTCGACTTTTTCATAAATCTCTGCCTCGCCGCGGCTTTGAGCCCTCTTCATAGCATCTTGTGGATCTATGTCAAAATATATAACGAGTGAAGGCAAAGGAAAGTTATCATTTAGTGTTATTGGTAAGTCCATACCACAGGTAACACCTTGATATGCTAGGTTTGAAAAGAGGTATCTATCGCAGACACATAACTCTCCGTTATTGCATCTTTCAATGATTCCATCTTTTGCATAGAGGTGTTCAGCTCTATCTGCTGCAAATAAGTGTACTACGGTTGTAGGATGAGCTTTAACTTCTCCTTTAAGTATGCTTCGTAAAAACTTTCCCGTATGTAGTGTTGTTGGCTCTGCGGTAAAAAAAGCTTTTTGTGGCTGTATGTTTTCACTTGCTTTGGCAAAAAGCTCTCCTTTTTGTGAGTAAAAAGATTCTTCGGAGTTTGTTTTTGTATCAAAAGTTTTACTAGTGAATGATTCAATCTTGTCGTCATATAGAAAAAGTAGAGACAGCTTTTTTTCAAGTAACTTTAGTTGTGTAGATTTTCCCGAACCATCTATGCCTTCAAACACTATAAAAGTGTCTATGGTCTGTTTTTTTTGCGAATTTTCGATATTAGAAAATGCTTGTTGTTCCCCTCTCATATTCCTTTTGTTATATCATATTTAAAAAAATTAGTATAGGCTTTTTTTGTTTTTTCCCTAAAAACATAGCAAAATATATCACTTTTCCCTATGAAATTATTGGAATTTCTGATAGTATGTATCTTGGATACATATGAAAAAATCAGTATTTACCTATTCATTTAGCATTATTTTTCTCATAATTGTTATAGTCATAACTTCTGCAGTGGTTCAACCTATCGTTGATCGAGTATCCAGTGAATTCGAAAAAATACGTAACTCATATATTTCTCTTTTAGAAGAACGAATAGGTTTACGTATTGAATATGATTCTTTATCTCCATCGGTTTTTTCGGGTTTTCGTATGGTTAATATAAAAATAACTGATATCGAAAAAAATGCTTCACTTATATCAATAGATTCAATCCGCTTACGATGGAATATACTTAAGTTATTAAGTGATAATCCTGCTGATGCATTGGGAGAACTTGTTGTTACAGGATTAAAAGCTGATTATGATTATCTTGAAGATAATGATATAATTCAAAATATTCTCAATGCATTTCAGCCTATGGTAGTTGAAGATGTTCAGCGTGAGCAAGAAGCTCAAGTGTCCGCACCTATAAGTGATGATTTTCAAACTGCTATTATAAATATATTGGACCCCATTTTTAATTTACCAATAGATGTTATGCTAAAGAATACAACCTTGACATATTCAAGTGCTCACTTTGATTTTCAAAGCTTTTTTTCGAAGATTACTGTATCAGATGATACAGATATACGCTTTTTGAATCTTTTAATGAATGGACGTTTAACCGTTATATCAAAAGGAGATCTTTCCTCTTTTGGGCATGTTTCTACAAGGATTTCACTGAGCGGACGTATAACAAGAGATTTAGAAAGTAGTTTTGCCCAAGTAAGAATATCATCCATACAAGACTCTGACTATATTATACCGCGGCTAGATATTCATTCTTCTTTTACAAATAATACCGTTAAAGTAGTTGCACTTCAGAATATATCTCCATTTTCAATTGAATTTGAAAGTGATTTGTCAGCTAAAAATATTAGTATTTACTTTAATGCAGAAAATTTTAAACCGCTTACCTTAATTTCATATCAAGGTGAAAATGAATTAGTGCATGACTTAAAAGATACTACAATCTCAGGACGGTATAGTTTTTTTTACAACTGGGACGAGGAATCAATAGCATATGATGCAAATGGGCATATTACGGTGTCTCCTTTGCTTATAGGAGAATCACTTCATTTTGAATATACTATGTATGGGGATGAAGAAGTGTTCTCGATAGAAGAATGTAATATTACTTCAAAAAGTGTTTCAGTTGGATATTCAGGAAGTATCAATATTCAAACACTCATACCAGAGGGGGTGCTTGATATACGTTCTATTACTGTTCCTAGTGGGAATACTGTATCAAGCGAAGTATATATTGATTCATTTGAAAACGAGCTATTAATTTTTGCTCCTCAAATCCATTTAGGCGATAAGACTCTTACCGCATTTCACCTTGATGCTATTAGAAATAATGATTCATTAGATTTTACTTTTGAGGTTTCTGATTATTCACGTGCAGAAACGTTTAACCCAGGTGTAATATCAGCGAATGGTAGTTATGACTTTGGTGAAAACAAATTTTTACAACTAGAAGTATTAAGTGAAAGTTTGTTTTTAGATTCAATTACCGAAATTATACTATGGTACTTACCAAAAGAACAAGCGCAGTCTTTTGCAGTAGTAAATAGTGCTGTTTCGCCCTACATTTTTTCATTTAACGCTTTTTTTACTTCTGACTTTAATTCTTATTCATATAGTTTGCCTTATGCAATTGTAGCGAATACACAGCGCGATGATGAGTTTTTATTGTTTTCAGCGAATGGAAATGAATCCTTATTTCAACTACCATCCTTTAGTTTAGTAGCGGGGGGACAATCAGTTCAAGCTGAAATCAGTGGAGATTTAGGCGATAATAATTCAGAAATATTTTTTAACTCTTCAATCTTTATAAACTCAATTCCGTATACTTTTTCTGGCGCATTTGTACCAGACGAGTATGTTACTGTTTCTGGCGATTACAATGCAAACCTTTTTGTGAATTTTTTGGATAATAATGCCTTTTATATCGAGAGTAGTGCACAATCATTGCCAATTTCAATACAAGACTTTTTACTATCTGTATCTCTAGATACTTCACTAACATATAATTCACCTTCAGATTGGATTGCTTCGATAAATTCTTTTGATATTGAAAACGTATCCACAAATAATATATTAGGTTCTCGACTTAATTTAGTTGGAAATATAAACACTAACGGTATGTTTTTTGACCGATTGTCCTATTCTGACGAATTATCAACGTTAGATGGTATACTTGCCTCTTCATGGAATATTTCAAACGCAATTCTTGAAAATATAACCTTTAATCTATCTCTAGAAGATTCCTTTTCTAATGAAAAATATGAACTTAACTTAGAAGCCTTTAATCTACTTGGTGCAGCATTTGGAGATGAATTTTTGGAAAATATGTTCTTTTCTGCAGATGCACTCATACAAGACTCCCCAACTGGACGTTTTGCCAATTTTCAATCAGATACAAATACAATAAACGCGCAACTTACTGCCCAAGGTTCTTTGGAAAACCCATCTGCAAGCTTGTCTGTTGATAATGCTTCTTTTATGCTCGACTCCCAAAGTGCAGAGTTTTCTGGTAGTATCAGTTTAGAAGACTATGAAATAAGTGCAAATAATGTTGACATCAAATTAGGAGAAATGGGGGCTGAAAACGTAGTAGGCAGTCTTTCCTTAACTGATTTTTCAGGTTCCTTGAACGGAATAGTAAGTGGACGGTTAGCAAGCACATCTTATTTTGCAGAAAAAACATTTCATAGTCCTGTAGAGCTTTCACTTATTTCATTAACTGATAATGCAGACTTACCGCTGAGTGAAAAAGCTTTTCAACTTTCTGTTGTCTTTGAAAAAATAAACTCGACATTTCTTCCTGAACGGGAAAACTATGCGATTGAATTATTACGAACACCAGGACGGTTTGATATTACTGCAGGTGAAACCGAAGTTGTTGCATCTCTTTTAGACTCTGGAGAAATTAGCGTAAGCGCCAATGAAGGCTTTTTTGTACAGTTTGATGGATATGGTATCCTTGATAATGATGAGCTTACCATGTTTTTAGATAATATTTATGCCGACGCAAGTGACTTTAGCCGACTAGTAGATTTACCAGTGTTTTCTTTACACTCAGGTATAGCTGTTGGGTCAGGAACTTTGTCAGGCCCCTTAAATGACTTACAAATAAATGCAAACCTTCAAGGGACAAACTTAGAAATAAGTGTACCAGATTATGTAGGTGAGAGATTAATTTGTGCAGATTTCCCTGTTACTGTATCACAAAATATTTTTTCATCTGAAAAAGCTTTTTTTACTTCAATCGAAACCCAAACAGGAGTGCATTTAGATGTTGAATTATCATTGGAACAACTAGTTTTTACGTATCTGTCTCTCGATATCGAAACGCTCAATGATGAATATGTGTTAGGAAAATATGGGATGCCATATGGTTCATTTGATGGCTTAGCTCAAACAGACTTATTTATCTATGTTGGAAATGAGTTAGTAGAAGTACGGGGCGATATTGTTACAAAAGATACAGAGGCGATTATAATGCTAGCAGACTCTGCAGACTTACTAGCAATGGAAAATTCTACCGGTGATATTGGTGATGTTGTGGTAGATTTGCGTATAAGCATTCAAAACCAATCACAGTTATATTTTCCGTCAAAAACTAATCCAATAATTCGTGGTTTGGTCAATCAAACGGAACCGCTACTAATTCAAATGGATTCTCGCTATGCAACGTCATTGATTTCTGGTGAATTTGATATGAAAGGTGGGGAAATACTTTATTTAAATCGCACTTTCTTCGCACGAGAGGCAACAGCGATTTTTAACGATAGTGTTGAAGATTTTGACCCCTTACTAACAGCAAATGCAGAAATACGTGAAAGAGATGAAGATGGAGATCCTGTTCGTATTATATTATCAGTTGAAAATCAGCGCTTAACGCAACTAGATCCTCGCTTTGAATCTATTCCATCAATGAGCGAACAGGAAATAATGACATTGCTTGGGCAAATTATTCTAGGCTCATCTGAGGATGTAAATCCGCTTGTGTTGCTTGGAGGACTTGCCGATTATGGAACACAGGTTGCCGTATTTAGAGGAATTGAAGATTCAATGCGCGATTTTTTAAACTTAGATATATTTTCATTTAGAACTATGTTTTTACAGAATGCTGTAATTAATCTCTTAGATAATACGACAAATGAAGCTTTTACTGCAGGTAACTTTTTAGACAGCACAACTGTGTACGTTGGTAAGTTCTTAAACGAAACTCTGTACGCAGATGCTATGTTAAGTTTAGTTTATGATAATGATAGACAAGATTTAGGCCTTAGGGGGCTTGTCTTTCAACCCGAATTTGGGTTAGAATTACCTTCACCATTTGCTACAATTCGTTGGAGTATTGCACCAGATTTAACAACAGATTGGAACTTATTGGTGCCATTTACATCCATTAGTTTGTCATGGAAATTTGATTTGTAAATATAGCTATTTTTGGAGGCTTTATGATTAATAAAAAGGTAGTGCTTTTTCTACTGTGTCTAGTATGTATGATGGTAGGGGCATTTTCTCAAAACTCAGATGATTGGTATTACAATAAAGAGATTGTTGATATAGACTTTATTGGTTTAAATTCTGTAGATGTTCTTGACTTAGATAGTATTGTAGCATCATTTTTAGGACAAAATTTTACAGATGAGATATATGCAGAAATATTAAATAGAATTTATTCTCTTGAATATTTTGATGATATTACACCTACTGCAGTTCCTGCAAATCCGCAAAGAACATCAGTTGTTTTAGAGTTTGCTGTTGTTGAAAGACCCTCAATCTCTAAGTTAGTGTTTTCTGGAAATAAACAAATCCGCTATGGTGAGTTACTTGATGCTGTTTCAATTGCAGAGAATGATATCTATATTGAAAGTAACGTAATTGTTGATGAGAGAAAAATACGCGATTTTTACTTCCAAAAAGGGTATACAAATATAAAAGTTTCAAGTGATGTAAAACAAACTGAAGACGGTATGGAAGTTACCTTTCTCATAACCGAGGGACGATCTACCGTTATAAAAGCAATACAATTTCAGGGAAATACTATTGCCTCAGATCAAACATTAAAAAGGACTCTGCAACTTAAAGAAGTAGGTCTTTTTCAAAAAGGTGCATTTCAGGAATCTTTATTAGAACAAGATAAACAAGTGTTATTATTTTATTATCAGTCAAAAGGGTATGTTGATGCTGTTATTACCGATGTCGTACGAGATTCTCAATTTAACGAAGAAGATAACAGAGAAGAGCTAACACTGACCTTTGTAATAAATGAAGGGTCACAATACCTTTTTAATGGTATTAGTACAGAAGGGAATGTAGTTTTTTCTAATGAAGAGCTACGCGATTTAGTTAACCTAGACGAAGGAGACGTGTTTAATCAGGTTCGCTTCCAAGAAGGTCTTACGGCTATTGCAGATTTATATTATGAAAATGGTTATACATCAAATACATTTTTCCCAGAAACAAATAAAGATACTCAAGAAAACCTTATTTCATGTATATTAAGAATAACAGAGCAGCCTAGAAGCCATATTGAAAGCATTCGTATAGTGGGAAATGAAAAAACAAAAGACTATGTTATTTTCCGTGAGATACCACTTGAATCAGGAGATATCTTTTCAAAAACTAAAATGGAAACAGGATTACGAAGTTTGTATAATTTACAGTTCTTCTCTGCTATTGTTCCAGAAATTGTGCAGGGTTCTGAAGAGAATCTTATTGATATTGTACTCAATGTAGAAGAAACCTCAACTGTTGGTGTAGAGTTTGGTCTTACCTTTTCAGGGGTAACAGATTCAAATGCTTGGCCTGTCTCATTATTTGCTAAATGGAGTGACAATAACTTTTTAGGTACTGGCAAAGGCATTTCTGCAGACATAACTGGATCTAATGATGAACAATCAATTTCATTTAATTATTCAGACTCATGGTTTTTAGGACAGCCTCTAACATTTAATGCAGGTTTTTATGTTGAACACTTAGTTACTACAACTGCGTATAATAATTATCTTCCAACAGGAGTAAATACAACCGATTACTTTATGGATTATAATCAGTTATCCTTTGGGGTCAATTTTGGTCTTGGTAAACGCTGGGTTAAGGACTATGGTACATTAACTACTACAGCTGGTTTTTCAAATGCATTTTTGCAAAATTTTTATGATGCAAGTCTTTATGAACCTGTTGATACCGTTGTTAGCGACCGATTTGGTACATTTGGTGTAGAAAACTCTGTGTACGCAAAGCTTTCATTTGATGCGAGGGATTTATATTACGACCCATCCAAAGGTTGGTTTGCAAGCCAACAAGTGTCATGGACAGGTTTGATTCCAGAACTTGAATCTGAGTACTTCTTAAAATCTGATTCTAAAGGCGAAATATATTTTACACTTTTAGATTTACCTATGTCAGATACTTGGAATCTGAAATTTGTTTTAGCGGGTTATTCTAACTTAGCATTTCTCCTTCCAGCTGCTAACTCACCAATTAGCTCTGATAATATGCTGAGTATTGATGGTATGTTCCATGGTCGAGGGTGGGGGCAAGCATCCGATGCAGATCAATCTTTTGATGTAGAAGGGACTGCTCAATGGAGTAGTTTTTTAGAACTACGTATGCCTCTTGCTCCTGGTATTTTCTCTCTTGACTTCTTTATGGACGCAGTAGCTGTAAAAGACACGCCACAAGATTTCTTTACAGGATTAACAGGTGACGACTTCTTCTATAGTTTTGGTCCTGGTATGCGCTTTTCTCTTCCTCAATTCCCTCTTCGGCTTTTGTGGGCATGGTCATTTAAATTTGAAAATGGTAATTTTGAATGGAATTCACAAACGAAAAATGTTGGATCATTTGTTCTATCATTTAACTTAACAAATCAATAAGTAAAGATACTATAGTAGGAGTATATATGAAAAAAATTATGTTTATGGTATTAGTAATGGTAAGCTGTGCATCATTAAGTATTGCACAACAAATAACTATGTTTGGAGTTGTTGATACTTCACTTGTGTATACAACGTATTTTAGAAATACAACAGCAGTAAGAAACTATGATGCAAAGCGCTTAGAGTTTCAAAACGAAATTAATGACTTAACAAATGAGCTTCGAGACTTGCAAGCTCAAAAGCTTGAACTAGAAAAAAATGGCGATAGAACCCAAGCAGTTCGTTTAGAAGCTCAAATTGCAGAAGAAACTGAATTCTTACAGGAGTATACTTGGGCAAAAAATGTAGAACTTGAAAATTTGCGTAAAAACTTAGCTGACTCCGATACATTTTATCAAAACTTATACAAAGTAATTGGAGATATAGCAGAAGCAGAAGGCTATAGTATGATTTTGGACTTACAAGAGGATTCTATATTATGGTACAGTCCAAGTGTTGATATAACTAAAGATGTTATCTCTAGATTAGGATCACTATAACCTTGTATACTGAATACGTGATACAAAGGCCTTTTTACATGGTATGCTTTGATGGAAACTAAAAAAACTACTCAAACTCCTTTGATGCAGCAGTACAACTCAATTAAGGCAGAATACCCAAATGAAGTACTATTTTTTCGTTTGGGAGACTTTTATGAAATGTTTGATTCTGATGCAATAGAAGTATCGAGGCTGTTAAATTTAACACTTACAAAAAGAGGTCCAAACCCGATGTGTGGTATCCCATATCACGCATCGAGGGTATACATTGCTAGATTGTTGCGTTTAGGCAAGAAAATCGCGATATGTGAACAAACAACGTTGCCAACTGCTAGCAAAGGAATTGTAGAGCGAAAAGTTGTCGAAATCATAACACCAGGGACGGTTGTTGAACATGAATACCTTGAGCAAAATGCAAATAATTTTTTAGCTTCACTTTGTTTAGTTGAGTCTTCAAAAAAAATGTCATATGCTTATATCGATGTTTCAACAGGTGAGTTTTTTGCAACAAGCTGGGATGCAAAAAATACCGCAGAAGAGCTTCCAAAGGAGCTTGGCCGTTCCTTACCGAGAGAAATTCTTATATCTAGAACATTGCTCCAAAATAATAGCATTCAACAAATTTTGCAGCAATTTCCTACTATCTCAATAAGTTGTGAAGATGATTGGCATTTTTCCCATGATGTTTGTTACAAAACTTTAACACGCCAATTTAAAACTTTGAATCTCAATTCATTTTCGTTAGATAATAATTCACCCGAAATTGCAGCAGCTGGATGTCTGCTTGGTTATGTACTAAGAAATTCAGGTTTCCAAGGTTCGGATGGCGTGTTAACACATGTCACTAACATTCGCGTGTATAAGGATTCTCAGTATGTACTTCTAGATGATTCCTCAAGAAGAAATTTAGAGCTTATTTCTAATTTACGTGATGGTAGCGCACAATATACTTTGTTAGAAAGTGTTTTACATACTAAAACAGCTATGGGTACACGTCTTCTACGAAGCTATTTTATGCATCCATCAACTTCAATTAAACAAATTGAATCGCGCCAACAGCATGTGCAAACATTATTTGGCAATCACAGTTTGCTTGAGAGCTTACGAAGTACATTGTCATGTATTCTTGATATAGAACGGCTTGTTAGCCGTATTGCTTTAGAAAGGGCTCACGCAAAAGATATCCAAGCTTTGCGAGCAAGTTTAGAGCATTGGCTTCAAGTTCGATTAGAAGTTGAGGGCTCTTCATCAGGCGACTTTTTAAATGTACTGTGCGCTGGTTCAACCGATAAAGCGACAGAAATTGTTTCAACTATAAAATCTGCCTTGCTGGAAGATCCTTCAACAAGTTTAACAGAAGGAAACCTTATAAAAGAAGGGTGGTCTCAGGAGCTTGACCATCTGCGTAATATACAAGATAACTTTAATCGTATTCTCGATGAATATGTTGAACAGGAAAAGCAACAAACAGGTATTCTTAATTTGAAAATTCGCTACAATAGAAATATTGGGTATTATATGGAAGTCACAAAAGGAAAGTTGGACTTTGTGCCTGATCATTTCATTTTGCGCCGTACAATGATAAATGGAGACCGTTATACTACGGTTCGCCTTCAAGAACTCGAGCAAGATTTATTAAGCGCTGGAAGCAAAATTATTGAACTAGAAAGAGATTTATTTATCAAGTTACGATTTACTATAGCTTCAAGTATTGATTATTTACTTTTTGTTGCATCTGAAATAGCCTATATCGATACTGTTTGTTCTTTTGCACATGCAGCGATTTTATATAACTGGGTGTGCCCAGAGTTAGTTGAAGGGAAAATTCTTGAAATAATAGAAGGTCGCCATCCTGTTGTAGAGATGCATATACCATCAGGCGAATTTGTACCAAATGATACTTTTTTTAATGAAAAATATTTATCGCTTATTACTGGACCAAATATGGCTGGTAAAAGCACTTATTTACGCCAAAATGCTCTTATAGTTTTTCTTGCACAAATTGGCTCATTTGTTCCTGCACGTTCCGCAAAGATAGGAGTTGTAGATAGAATTTTTTGTCGAGTAGGGGCTTCGGATAACCTTGCGCGAGGTGAGTCAACTTTTTTAGTTGAAATGAGTGAAACAGCATTAATATTACGCTCAGCAACTGAAAAAAGCCTAATTATTATGGACGAAGTAGGTCGGGGTACATCTACCGAGGACGGCCTTTCAATAGCTTGGGCTATATGCGAACACTTACTAAACAGTATAAAGGCAAGGTCTTTTTTTGCTACACATTATCATGAACTAACACGAATTACACACTCAATGATAGAGTTGCTTTGCTTAGATGTAAAAGAACAAGATGAGCATATCGTGTTTACAAGAAAAATACGAAAAGGTGCTTCTGAAAATTCTTATGGACTTCATGTTGCACGAATTGCTGGTATTCCAGAGAATATTATCCTGCGAGCTCAAAGTATTCTAGATGGCTTACAATATAAAACAACGTGGACAGAATTGCCCGAAACAAAACTTATAGACGAAAATAACGGCAAAGACGCATTACAACAATCTACTCCATTAAATCTTTTTGCGGACGAAGAAATGGTCTTAAACGAAATAATATCTTGTAATGTTGATGCATTAACACCGCTAGAATCCTTGCAGCTTTTAGCACGATGGAAAAAAAACCTTACAAATGCATAAAAAATTGTATGAATAATAGCTTTTAGAACAATAATAAAGCTATGGTTATTCTTTATCATATTAAACGTGCCATTGCTTTTTTATTATCACTTACTACATTTCCGTTAACATGTATTTCATGTGGTAAGCAATGCTACGGAATAGTACTTTGTAAGCACTGTCAGAATGACATTCGCTCTTATGCACCTGTACAAAACAGATGTAAAAGCTGCGGAGTTATACTAGTTTCAGAAAAAGATATTTGTTTAGAGTGTAGGGAAGGTGACGATCTTTCATCGAAGCAGAAAATCTTAGCCAATTTTGAAAGTGTTTTTCCAATTCATCATTATACCCTATGGAGAAAAGAACTTTTATTTGCATGGAAAATGGCTAATAATCGTTCATTGAGCCCTCTTTTTGCAGAAATAATATATAGTGTCTTGCAAACGTATTATGAAGGTATTCCTGTTATTCCTGTGCCACCCCGTGAGGGAAAAATAAAAAAAAGAGGGTGGGATCAAGTGGATGAATTATGCACATTTTTGCGAAAATATTATGATATAAGAGTGTACTCAGTTTTACAAAGACTGTCAAAAGATGAACAAAAGAAACGGAGTAGACAAGAGCGTGTTGCAAACTTAGAAAAAAAATATATTGTTAAAGATACATCTATACAGTTACCTCGAGAAGTTGTGCTCATAGATGATATTATGACAACAGGAGCAACCCTAGAAAGCTGTGCAAAGGCATTAAAAAATGTCAATGTAGAACAAATACATGCAGTTACTCTTTTTTATGTATAATTGAGTGCTATATTGCTTGACAGCAAAAATAAACTATGATACTATTATGTATGAATTATTACACAGAACTGCTGCTAGGTAGATTATTCTCAATTTGCACCAATTGGTCAGAAGCTGTGTAACGTATTATGCGTGAATAACAAGCCTGCTACCGAAACGGTGGCGGGCTTTTTTAATGCAAAAAAAACTATATAACGACATTTAGTATTTAAAGGAGTATTACATGCCAAAGTATGTGCCCTTTGGGCAAATCCCCGTTAAAAATCGCCAGTGGCCTGATAAGACAATAACAAAGGCTCCCATCTGGACTTCAGTAGATTTACGTGATGGAAACCAATCTCTCGCTATTCCTATGGGAATAGAGCAAAAGTTACGTTTTTTTGATTTGTTGGTAAAAACTGGTTTTAAAGAAATTGAAATTGGGTTTCCAAGTGCTTCAGACACAGAATTTAACTTTTTACGAAAACTCATTGAAGAAAAGCATATTCCAGATGACGTTACAGTACAGGTTTTGTGTCAAGCAAGAGATCACTTAGTTAAGCGCACATTTGAAGCACTTAAAGGGGTTAAAAAGGCAATATTCCATATATATAACTCAACATCACCTTCGCAAAGAAAATATACATTTAATATGTCTAAAGACGAAATAAAGCAAATTGCAATCGATGGTGTGCGGTGTGTAAAGGAAAACCTTCATATCGTTGAAGGTTCACAAATTATGCTTGAATATTCACCTGAAAGCTTTTCAAATACAGAAATTGATTATGCAGTTGAGATTTGTGAAGCAGTAAAAAAAGAGTGGGGCGCTACACCAGAAAAGAAAATTATTTTTAACCTACCAACGACTGTTGAGTGTTCAACTCCAAATATACATGCAGATCAAATTGAATACTTCTGTCAAAATATTAGTGATAGGGATTCTATTATTGTAAGCCTTCACACACACAACGACAGAGGAACAGGTGTTGCCTCAACAGAACTTGCCCTTTTAGCTGGTGCAGACCGTGTAGAAGGAACCCTTTTTGGAAATGGTGAACGAACAGGTAATTTAGATATAGTTACCGTTGCTTTAAACATGTATACTCAAGGTGTTGACCCAAAACTTGATTTTTCAAATATAAACTATCTTGTAGAAGAATACAAAGAGCTTACGAGAATGGATATACATGCAAGACATCCATATTGTGGGGAACTTGTATTTACAGCCTTTAGTGGATCTCATCAAGATGCAATCCGAAAAGGTATGGCTGCACGTACAAATGACCCTGACCAAGTATGGGATGTTCCGTATCTCCCAATTGACCCTAAAGATCTTGGACGTGAGTATGAAGAAATTATTCGTGTAAACAGTCAAAGCGGAAAGGGTGGTGCTGCATGGATATTGGAACAAAACTACAGTATTTTTGCTCCCAAAGCAATGCAACAAGATCTTGGCCGTATTATTACTGGTGAAGCAGATTTATTACAACGAGAATTGTCAGCAGCCGAAATATATAATGTTTTTTCAAAAACATGGCTTGAGAAAAAAGAACCTCTATGCATCGTAGATCTTGCACAGGCTTTTGCAGATGGAAAGGGTGATAGTGATGAAGTTATTTGTAGAGCATCAATTAATTGGAAAGGTGAAACATTTGCAGTTAGTGAAAAAGGAAATGGTCCACTTGATGCATTCGTTTTAGCATTACGCCATAGTCCAATTCCTGCATTTACAATTAGTGCTTTTCATGAGCATAGCATTGGGACAGGCTCTGGAACTGAAGCGATGGCCTATGTTCAAATTACTTATGAAAATGGAGTGAAAAGCTGGGGTTGTGCAAAAAGTACTAACATTGGTCGAGCGGGTATAAATGCCGTTATCAGTGCAGTAAACCAAATTGCATAAAAAAAAACCGTTTTCTAAAAAAGAAAACGGTTTTTTTGTGACTTCATATTACAGGGAAGCTTTGTAACTTATAGTAGCACTAATCATTTTTTCAGGTGTTTTATATTCAAGTGGTTTAAATGGAGCGCTTATTTTTAATTCTCCACTTCCACTACCAAAGCTTGCGTATGGCACAAACATTACAGAAAGTGCACTCACATTAAACTCTAAATCTAATCCATCTTCATAACTTACCGTAGTATGTGCCCCAAAATTTGCTTTTGTTCTTCCAAAGTTTTTTGTAAAGTCAATATGGAATCCGCCACCAACTGAATGCTCTATATATTCGATTAAAGCCACTGTTTCTGCTGGAATAAAAAATAATGACAAAGATGTATTTACATTGCCAATGTTGAACCGTGGCTCAATAAGCACATGTAAGTTTTCAAGTGAAAACGGATTTATATCGGTAGAAGGGTCAATCTGTATACGTGTTGAACCTAACTGTAAATAAAGATTTGCAAAGGGATTATCTCCAATAAGAAGCGATACAGCTGTGTGCAGATCAGCTCTTTTTATTACTAAAATAGCATCATTTCCACTTGAATCTTTAGTGTCAATTGGAAGACTCGCACCAAAAATAAAATCAATGATAGCTATGTCGCTAACTCCAGCTAGTCTGATATCAAAGTTTACCTGATTATACGTATATCTTTCATTATAATATGCATAGAATGCAGCTGCAATTGAGTTTGTGAATACCGTATTAACTTCTAGTCCAAAACCATCTATAGCAAAAATCCCTGGTTGTTGAAACGCAATCTGTTGTTCAAATAAAGAAGAGTTAAAAGACTGAGTTCCAAAATATGTCATAAAAAAGTCGTCTGTACCTACTGTATCGTGATTACCTGCAAATCCAGAAATTCTAGTATTAAAATTTCTTCCTGCTATATTATATGACAGTGATAATTTATCAAGACTAAATTGTGCAGGTATATCTTGCAAAAATATATTTTGTAAAACGCTTTCCGTAATAAATGAAAATTCACCTTCAATCAGAACATTGTTGCCCAGTTGAATTTGGGATCCATAAAAAGCACGTACATTTAAATCTGCTCCTTTAAAAGATATCTTTGGTACCGTATCAACTGCTATTCCTGCTTCTGCATCATAAAAGACTTGTGCGTTCAAAGCGGTAAGTAAAAGAATGTTCGCTAATAAAAGAGTTATTACTCTTCTAAAATTTTTTTCTTTATTTAACATATTATCTCCTATCCGTTGTTGTATTCTTAATTGTTTTATTTTTTGCTTCATAAAGTTTCATACAAGTATACCTTATGACCAATAGTCTATGCAAGTCTTATATAAAACGTACATAGCAAAAAACACATTTTACTACTATATTAATCGACAAAAAAGTATCTTTTCCGTAGTAGTGAATTAATAATTAAAAAAAAAATATATTTTTGCTGTAATCCACTTGACTTATATTGAAATTAGAATACAATATATATATGAGCGACTATTTTGATGTTAACAATGAAGAGCTTTTAAAAGACTTCTTTAGTGAGGCCGAGCAACAAGTTGAGACCCTAGAGAGTAATATTCTTGTACTCGAAAATGACCCTTCAAATCGTGATGCAGTTGATGAAATTTTCAGAGCTGCTCATACCCTAAAAGGCGGTTCGGCAACAGTAGAAATGACAGAGCTTGCAGAATTTACTCATGCAGTTGAAGATGTTCTAGATGAGCTCCGTTCTGATTCAATACAGATTTCAGAGGAAATTATTGACGTGCTTCTTTCGTCCATCGATATCATTAAAGCTATGCTTGAAGAGCGTTCAAATGGGTCTGTGTACGAAGAGAATGTAGATCCAATTAAAGATAAATTACACTCGTATGTACCGTCAAAAGCAAGTAAGGCTGCTGCAAAAAAAACTGTATCGCCAGTACAGGTTGTGTCTGCTCCTGTTCAAACTGTTCCGGTTACATCGAGTCCCTCAGTTACTGAATCATCGCTACCTCATCCATCAACGTATCTAACAGAATATGATGAGCTAGAACTTAACGAATTAACAGCTGGAAAAACACTTTGGGGTGTTACAGTATTATTTGATGAGTCTAACCCTATGAATACTGTTGGTGGCGTTCAAGTATTTGCTGCATTGAAAAAATGTGGTGATGTATTAAAGACTATTCCAGATTTTGATGATTTATATCAAGATACATTTCATGAAAAAGTTGTATATTTTTTAGCATCAAATAATGATGCTGATTCGATTGAAGATACTGCTTTTATTGATGATGTAGTATCTGCAGTAGATGCACAAAATGTTAAAGAAAAACCAAGTGTTCAAGCTGCGAGTGCACCAGTTACAACAGCTGTTTCTGTTGAAACAGAAGCACCGTCTGAACTTGCTCCACCAGAATCTCATATTTCAGAACAAGAAATTGTTGAGCTACACAGTATGTGTGAAAATGGAGATGTACTTTGGGGCGTTACAGTCGTCTTTGATGAATCAAACCCTATGAACTCAGTTGGAGCAATACAATCATATGTAGCGCTTAAAGGGAAAGGATCTGTTCTTAAGTCAATTCCCGATTTTGATGATTTATACGACGATAATTTCTTTCCTCAAGTTGTATATTATGTTGCAAGCTCACAATCAGGTGATGTCCTTGAAGATGCAGCGTTTTTAGATGATGCCGTGTTGGCTGTAGATGCTAGAAAAATAAAGGGTGGCAATATTGCAGCGGCAACAGCTCCTTTGCAAGCAGAAGTAGTTAATGTAGCTGTAGCACCTTCACCAGTTGCATCTGTACCAGAAGTGCAAACTGAGACCATCGATTCAGTTCAAGCGGAAGTTCATGAAGCTTCTAAACCGAAAAAAGCTGCTCCTGCCCCTGCTAGTAGTGCTAGCAGTAGCGGAAGTATTTTGCGTGTTGATTCTAAACGAATTGACTATCTATTAAATCTAGTAAGTGAAACGGTAATTACAAAAGCTGCATTTAACCAAACATTGACCCTTTCAAATAATTTACAAACAGAGTTACAAACACTTAATGCAGACTATAAAGAAAAAATCAGAAGCCTCATTGATAATATTCCTCAGTATATAGAAAAAGCACGTGCCGGACAAAGTCTAAAGGATATAAAGGCCGAACTTAATACTGAATATGGAGATGTGTTAACACAGTTTGATGCATTTGATGGTTCATTTAAAGCTTTTGAAGGTAAATTTAGATCTTATACTCAAAATCTTGGGCGTATTTCAGGCGAATTGCAAGAAGGCGTTATGAAAATTCGGATGGTTCCTATCAGCCAAATTTTTTCACGTTTCCCTCGTGTTGTTCGTGATTTGTCTCGCGATTTGCATAAAAAAATTAACCTAGTTATTGAAGGTGAAGATACTGAACTTGATAAATCAGTTGTAGAAGATCTTTTAGATCCAATCATGCACTGTGTTCGTAATTCAGTAGACCATGGAATCGAATTACCAGAAGCACGTCTCGATGCTGGTAAAGAGGAAGAAGGTACGGTTTTACTAAAAGCAAGTAATGAAGGCAATATGATTGTCATTCAAATACAAGACGATGGTAAAGGTATTGATGTTGATAGTGTACGCAATAAAGCGATTGAACGCGGACTAATTCACGCATCTAAAATTATCAGTGATGATGAAGCTTATCAATTTATATTTGATCCTGGATTTTCAACTGCAAAAGCAATCACAAATGTTTCCGGTCGCGGTGTAGGATTAGATGTTGTAAAAACTCAAATAGAAAAATTAAAGGGTAGTGTAGTAATTAGTTCTGAAAAGGGCATAGGTTCGACCTTTACTATAAAACTTCCTCTAACTTTAGCTATTATCCAAGGATTATTAGTAAGAGTTGGAACTGAAGTTTATTCTCTACCTATTGCTTCTGTTATAGAAAGTCAGCGAGTTAATGTAAATGAACTTAGAAGAATTGATAACTATGAAGTAATGAGTGTTCGTGATGAAGTTATTTCTGTATTACGATTAAATAGATTGTTTAATATTAAATCGGCAGAGGAATCACAACATGCATTTATAGTTATTGTTGGGACTGCAGACAAAAAGCTAGGTATTATGGTTGATGCGCTGATAGGTGAAGAAGATGTTGTTATTAAGCCTTTAACCGATCAGTTTGTTGAGTCTCCTGGTATTGCTGGTGCATCAATTTTAGGTGATGGGTCAGTTTCATTAATTATTGATGTTAGTCAACTTCTTGCTTTAGGTATTAAGCTTGAATTAACAGCAAGAGAAGTAAGAGGAATATAAAGGGCATTCTATGGAGCAAACATCACAAAATACAATAAGACTACAGACCGCTCTTAACATGGAGCTTGAAGAAAAAAAAGAACAACACTCAAGTATCGATTATAAAATGGTTGCTTTTTCTCTAGGTGGGAAGGACTATGCAATTGATATTCTGCGTGTTAAAGAAATTGCAAAAGCCGATAGGTTTACCTATGTTCCAAATACCGCACCTTTTGTTGTTGGTGTTTATAACCTACGTGGAGAGATTATCCCTATTATTGATTTGCGTGTATTTTTCAATGTAGAAACTCATGCAGATGACACACACTCAGAATTGCAAAATATGATAATAATTTCAATTGGTGAGCAAAAATATGGGATTATTGTTGACCGCATTGAAAAAGTTGCGGGTATTCAAAAAGCTTCAATACAACCTCCTCATCCTCTTTTTGGGGATATAAATATTAAATATATCTATGGAATTGTTGAACATGATTCACGGATGTATATACTTTTAGATGTTGCAAGAATATTTGGAGCAGAAGCTGCTGAAAGCATTGAACAACAAGAAATTCGTATAGTAAACAATGTTAAAGCTCCTGAACCAAAGAAAGTAGAGCCATCTCGACCAAAAATGGGTGATATACTTTCAGGGATGGATTTATCTAAAAATGCACAACCAGCTGCACCTATTGCAGTTGAGCGCCAAGCACCAGTAGCATCTACTTTTATATCTGAATCTACAATAACGCCATCGGTGCCAGTTTCAAAACCCGATCCTGTAGTTCAACAGGCCGAGGTTATCCCTCCTGTTGTGGAAACAGCACCTATCGTATCAGAACCTGTTATAGAAGCACCACAAATAATTGAAGAACCTACAATTTCACGAAAAGGGATGGATGAAATTGAATTTAACTTTGTTATAGAGTCATTAAAGAGATATCAAAATTTCCATGTAAACGCTGTAAATATGCAGTGGATCAAGGAACGATATACAGAATGGAAAAACATTCGAGGCGAAGGATCTCCTCTTAATGATGTAAATGATGCTATCGAGTTCTTAAAACCATTTTACTCAAAACACACTGGAGATTTTTGGTCGAAAGAATATGCAGACGCTGTTTATGAATTACTTCCTGATAATACAGCAAAACAAATTACAGTATGGAATCCTGGTTGTGCTGCTGGTTATGAAGCATATTCACTAGCTTGCATATTGCAAAAACGTTATCCAGAGTCAAAGATAAAGGTTTACGCACATGATACTGATTTAATTTTAATTTCTAGTGCACCAATGTTACGTATTCCAGAAAGTATGAGCGAAACATGGTACCAACCTTATTTATCAAAGAATGTATCAGGTGAAACGATATTTAGTCCGGAAATAAGAGATTCAATTTTATTTGAATATCATGACTGTACGCATCTTAATGTCGTTCCTGTTGCAGATATAGTATTTTCAAGAGATTTCTTATCATATGTAAGCGAATCTAAACTTGATGAAGTTGTTCTTGACTTTTATGAAAAATTAAAAGATTCAGGAATGATCATATTAGGTGAGCATGAGCTTTTAACAGATGATTCAAAATGGCTTGAAAAAATGTATGGAAATATAGTATCATACAAAAAATTATAAATTTATTAGGAGGTCAAATTGAGAGTAGAATACATTAATCCTTTCGTTGAAACGGCATATAGTATTTTAGCTGAGGTTTTGGGCGGAGAAGTGAAACGCGAATCACTTTATCTTAAATCTACTTCACAACCTGTAATGGGTGTAGCAGCAATTGTAGGACTGGCAGGTGATGTAGAAGGGCGTGTATTGTTTGACATGACTATGGAAACGGCTTTAAAAATTGCCTCTCAAATGAATATGGAAGAACTTCCAGAGTTTGATGAATTAGCAAAAGCAACTATTACTGAGTTGTCAAATATGATTACAGCGCAAGCTGTTACAAAGCTCCATGATTTAGGATTTAAATTTGATTTAACTCCTCCGACTATTTTAACTGGTGAAAAGATGGAAATTTCTGATCATCAAGTTGAGGCGTTAATTGTTCCTATGGTTACTGAGCAGGGCAGAGTTGAAGTTAATGTTGCAATTCGAGAAAAGGCATAGGAGATAAAGGGATAAAATATGAAAACAAAACAAGATTTTCCTACAATTAATGACAGATCAATGGATGGCGTAAAAGATGACGGGTCTAAATTTAGAGTTCTCGTTGTAGACGACTCAATGTTCGTTGCAAAACAACTAGGTCAAATCCTTTCTAGTGAAGGGTATGAAGTTGTTGCGACAGCGGGTGATGGGCAAGAAGGTGTTGATAAATACAAAGACCTTTATCCTAATATCGATTTAGTAACTATGGATATTACAATGCCTAAGATGGACGGTTTAACTGCACTAGAACAAATTATGGCATTTGATACTACTGCTAATGTAGTTATGATTAGTGCTCTTGGTAAAGAAGAATTGGTAAAAAAATCTCTTCTATTGGGTGCTAAAAACTATATTGTTAAGCCTTTAGATAGAAAAAAAGTATTAGAACGAATTGGTTCTGCATTAAAATAATGTAATTATTTAAGTGTTGCTACTGACTCAACAGGTGTTTTATTTGCATCTGTTGATATTCTGTAGCAACCTTTTTTTTCTTTAATTAACCACTCAATATCCTGTTGACCTTCAGTAAGCATCGTTTTTATTCTGTGTATATAAGTGTAAAGTGTTTTTTCGTGCGCTTTACTAGTATTTCCCCATAAATAAATTGACATCTCATCGAGCGATAAAGACTCTTCTGTATGACTTTTTAATAATTGATATAGTTTTTTTTCGGCTGGGCGTAGCATGGTGCAATTATAGGTTTTATTTGTCTCAATTCTATTTTGAACACTTCCTAAAATTTTCTCTATAACTATGCTCATGGTTGCAGATTGTTTAGCTTGGACAAAACAGTTTTCTTCAGAATCTACATCAAAATAAACTATAGGGATTCTAGAGTTAAGTGGTTCGAGACAGTCTTGTATTGTTGAAATATTATCTTTGTTTTGTAAAAAATATTTTTCAATAAGTAATAGGTGAAGTACTTTACATCTGGACTCATTTTCTAACATAGCTAAATTGCTAACTATGCTGCACATGCAATGTTCCTTTTGTAAGGAGTTGTGTAGAATTCCTATCTGAGCCATTTTTTTTGTTAGTATAACAATGTTCATATAACCTCCGGTTTACGCTAAGTAGTTAAAATGTATATTTCATTGCACTTAAATAAAAAAGTTTATTCGGCCTATTGACCATTTCCTAACATTATGGTATTTTTTCTTAGTAATTTATTAAACGGGCAATTAGCTCAGATGGTTAGAGTATTACCTTGACATGGTAGGGGTCACTGGTTCGATTCCAGTATTGCCCACGTTTTTTATTTTCCCTCTTATTTTATTTTCACCTTTATATTTTATTTTCGGTTTTTTTTAAAAAAACTATATGCAAATCAATTGTGTTATCTTGCTATGTTTTCTAAAAATGTTTATACTTAGAGTATGGAAGAAGGAGATAAACATGGAAGCAATTTCTAACATCAATGCATTAATAAATAGCTTTGTATGGGGTCCATACATGCTAGTGTTATTAGTAGGAACAGGTTTGTATATTACTGTAGCTACAGGTTTTTTTCAAATTACAAAGATAAAACTTTGGTTTTCGAAAACATTTGGTTCTTTACGTACAAAGAGAGTTTCAGAAAAAAATATTACACCGTTTCAAGCTGTTTCTGCAGCACTTGCTAGTACTGTAGGTACAGGTAATATCGCTGGTGTTGCTACTGCAATTGTTGCAGGTGGTCCAGGTGCCGTTTTTTGGATGTGGGTATCAGCTTTTTTTGGGATGATGACCAAATATAGTGAAGTACTATTGGCTGTGCATTTTCGTGAAAAAGACAATAATGGAGTCCACTTTGGCGGACCTATGTACTACATTGAAAAAGGTATGAAAACAAAATGGCTTGCTGTTGCCTTTGCATTATTTGGGGCTTTTGCTAGTTTTGGAATTGGTAATATGACTCAATCTAACTCAATTGCAGGTGCACTTCAGAGCTTTTCTATCCCACCGATTGCAACAGGAATTGTTTTTGCTGTCTTATCTGGCTTGGTAATTATTGGTGGTATTAAACGTATAGCAACAGTTACAGAAAAACTTGTGCCATTTATGGCTGTACTATATTTCCTTGGTGCAATTGTATTATTGTTATTAAACGCTGCTAAAATTCCTGATGCTTTTTCTGTAATCTTTTCTAGCGCCTTTAATATCCGTTCAGTTGGCGGTGGTGTAATGGGTTATGGTATTGCTCAGGCAATGCGTTATGGTGTTGCTAGAGGGGTATTTTCAAATGAAGCAGGTTTAGGGTCAGCTCCAATTGCACATGCTGCAAGTGATTCAAAAAATCCAGCCGAACAAGGCTTATGGGGTATTTTTGAAGTATTTGTAGACACAATAATTATTTGTACTCTAACTGCGTTAATTGTTCTTACATCAGGTCTATATACTAGTGGAGATATAAGTGGAGCAGCATTAACAGCTAAAGCTTTCAGTGTAGGTTTTGGAAGTGTTGGGAATGTGTTTTTGTCATTTTCTCTGATTTGTTTTGCTTTTTCTACAATAATTGGCTGGTCTTATTATGGTGAGCGCTGCTTAGGCTACTTAAGCAAAAATAATTTGAATGTAATTAGGGTTTATAGAGTTCTATTTATTGTAAGTATTGTTGTTGGTGCAACACTAGAATTGACTCTTGTTTGGAATATAGCTGATACCTTGAATGGACTTATGGCTATTCCTAACCTTATAGCAATTTTGTTTTTAAGTCGTACAATTATTTCAATTACAAAGAAATACTTAAAAGATCCGTCTTCAGTAGAAATGAAAGATTAATACAATAGTTTAAAATAAAAAAGGTTCACTGCAAATAGTAGCGAACCTTTTTTTTTACTTGTTTACACGCTCAACGTATTCGTTGTACTCGGTATTAACTAAGATTTTTTCATCTTGTTTAATAAATAGCGGTACACGAACAGTTAACCCTGTTTCTGTAATTATTGGCTTTGTTGCACCTGAAACTGTGTCACCTTTTACATAGTTTTCACTTTCTGCAACGATAAAAATCATCTTTTGTGGAATCTTAACATCAATAGGATTTTCTTCCCAGATCAAAATAGGATATTCTTCGCCTTCTTTAAGGTAATATCCTAAATTTTCATTTAAATCAGCTGGAACATTAATTGTTTCAAAGCTTGTAGTATCCATAAAAACATGGTTTTCACCATCTGAATATTGGTACTGTGCTGTAACTGTTTCAACTGTAGCATCTTCAACCATATCAGGTGTTTTAATTGTTTGTGTAAGTACTGACCCGTCTTTAAGATTTTTCATTTTTACTCTAGCAAATGCTGAGCCTTTTCCAGGATTTACAAATTCTC